>NZ_MKSS01000330.1:0-10912 GCF_001897365.1 Hydrogenophaga sp. 70-12 | reverse complement strand
ACGGCATCGGGGTGGTCCTGAGCGTACTGGCGCAGGACGGCATGGAAATCGGGGTCTGCCTGTAGGCCCAGGGCGCGGGCGCGCGGGCTGTCGAAGCGCGCGGGCCAGCCGGCGACGATGCGCGCGGTGGCGGCGTCGGGCTCATGGCCCACGAGCGCGGCGGCCTCGGGGCCGGCGAAGTCGCCGAGCGCGTCCAGCATGTCGCGCACGCGCAGGCTCAGCGCCGGCAGGTTGATGGCGGTGCGCCCGCCGAAGGCCTCGCGGCTGGCCTCGGCCACGGCGATGATGCCGGCCACGGTGGTGGCCGGCGAGGACAGCGCCACGGGCGTGTCCAGCGGCACGGGGCAGTTGCTGGGCAGGCCGGCCAGGGGCTCGCGCAGCATGCCCGACAGGAAGCCCGAGGCCGCGCCGTTGGGCCGCCCGGGCCGCACCGAGACCGTCATCAGGCGTGCCGCGCGGCCGTCGATGTGGCCCTTGCGGGTGTAGTCGGCCACCAGCTGCTCGCACACGAACTTGTGGACGCCGTAGCTGGACTGCGGCGTGGGCAGGGTGTCGTCGCCCACCACCGCGGGCAGGGGCAGGGCCGGGTCGCTGCCGTAGACGGCGACCGAACTGGAGAAGAAAAACAGGACCGGTGCGTGGCCGTCGGCGGTCTGGCGGCGGCAGGCGTCGAGCAGGGCGCGCGTGGTGTCCAGGTTGGCGCGCAGGCCGAGGTCGAAGTCGGCCTCGCACTCGGCGGACACGGCCGAGGCGAGGTGAAAGACCGCGTCCCAGCGCTGGGCGAACAGGGTGGGCAGGCTGTCCATCAGGTCGCCGGCCAGGGACCGCACGCGCGGGTCGCGCGTGAGCGCGGCATCGCTGGGCGCGAACAGGTCGGCCAGCATCAGGCTGTCGATGGGGCGGCCGGCGAGCCGGCCGCGTTGCAGCAGCTCGCGCGCGAGGCGGCTGCCCAGGAAACCGGCGCCGCCGGTGATGAGGATGTTCATGCGGTGAAGCGGTGGGCGGATGGGGCTGTGCTGGCGGGCCTTACCAGGGGGCGCCAAAGCGTTGGCGCAGCTCGTCGACGCGCGCGTCGTTCAGTAGGGCGGGGCGGGGGGAGCAGAGCAGCCACAGGCGCGCGGTCTCCTCCAGTTCTTCGAGCAGCGCCATGGCCTGCGCGGGGCCCTGGTGCCACACGACGGGGCCCAGGCGTTCGAGCATCACGGCGCGCAAGGGCTGTTCGGCCCGGGCGATCAGGCCCGCCACCTCGTGGGCCACGGCGGGGTCGCCGGGCACGCGGTAGGCAACGTGGGGCACATGGCCGACCTTCATCACCTGGTAGGGCGTGATCGGCGGCAGGATGTCCTGCTCGGTCCACACGCCTTGCAGGCTCAGCGCCACGAGGTGGGTGCTGTGGGTGTGCAGCACGCAGCGGGCCTCGGGCGCGGCGTCGTAGATCTGGCGGTGCAGGGCCAGGGTCTTGCTGGCGCGCTCGCCGCCGCGCTGGTGGCCGTCTTCGCCCACCCAGGCCAGGGCCTCGGGGCGCAGGTGGCCCAGGCAGGCGTCGGTGGGGGTGATGAGGAAGCCGCCGCCCTGCGAGGCGTCGAGCCGCAGGCTGATGTTGCCGGCCGTGGAATGTGCATAGCCGCGCAGGAACAGCGAGGCGCCCACGCGCACGATCTCGTCGCGGCAGGCCTGCTGGGCGGGGGGGAAGGCGTCGCTCATTCGGGGCGGGACAGGGTGGGTTTGAGCAGCGCGTCCAGGGCGCGGCGCACGGGCGGCGAGGCGTGCTCGATGCGGTGCGCGGCGTTGGCCATGTGGCGCGTGGCGGCCTCGCGCGCGGCGGCGACGTCGCCGCGGCACACGGCCTCGGCGATGGCGCGGTGCTCGTGGTGCACCTCCACCATGTAGCCGCTGTCCAGAGATTCGTTGGTGCGCGTCACGCGCATGGCGTCGCGCTGGTACTGCTCCAGAAAGCCCAGCAGGCGCTCGTAGTGCGGGTTGTCGGTGGCGCGGGCGATGCTGCGGTGAAAGCGCAGGTCGGCCTCCACGCCGGGCGCGCCCACGGGCGGGCAGGCTTCCAGTTCGGCCAGCGCGTTCATGATGGCGCGCGCCTTCTCGGGCGTGATGCGCCGCGCCGCGAGTTCGGCCACGTCGGCCTCCAGGCCGCGCCGCACCTCCACCACCTGCAGCACGGCCTCCATGGAATGCAGCACGGTGGGGTCGAAGGCCAGGGCGCGCGCCTGGTGGCTGGGCGCCACGAACACGCCCGCGCCCTGGCGCGAGGTGAGCAGGCCGATGGACTTGAGCTGGCTGATGGCCTCGCGCACCACGGTGCGCGACACGCCGAACTGCTCGGCCAGGCGCTGCTCGGTGGGCAGGCGCTGGTCCGGGCCCAGCTCGCCCGACTCGATGCGCTGCATCAGCAGGGCCGCCAGCTGGTCGGTCAGGCGGGGCGGCGCCTGCAGGGGCTCGGCGCTGTCGGGGCTCATGGTGTCTCGGCCATTGGTGTGCTTATCAGGTCATCATACAAGTTGAGTGGGCGAAAAAAATCCCGGGAAAACCCGGGACGCCCGCGCGTTCAGCGACCGGCGGCGCTGACCGGCACGAAGCGCTCGCTGTGTTCGCGCAGCCAGGTGGCCGAGCGTTCGCTGTGCTGCTGGTTCGGGTGGAAGTCGGGCCGGAAATAGGCCCGCCAGGCCGGCCAGTTCGTCCTCAGCAGGCCTTGCCGGCCGAGCAGATGCCGCGCGGCGCTGCGCCAGGTGGACCAACGCCACAGCGTGCCGTCGCGCCGCAGGTTGGAGACGGTCTGGCGCAGGGCGTCGCTGAGGAAGAAAACGGTGACGCGGCGCATCCATTTCGCGCGCCAGGCGTGGTCGCCCCCCAAGGCTTGGTACAGGTCGAAGGCGGTGCTCTTGTGCTCGGCCTCCTCGGCGCTGTGCCACAGCCACAGGGTCTGCAGGCGCGGCTCGCTGCCGTCCAGCACCTGGGGGTGCGCCAGCAGCCACTCGGCGAAGAGGGCGGTGAAGTGCTCGTAGGCCGCGGTCACGCCCAGCGGGTGGCGGGGATCGGCGCCCTCGAACAGCACCATGCGCGACTCGGCGCGCGGCGCCCACGCGTTCACCAGGCCGTGCTTCTCGATCTGCGCGTTGAACAGGGCGTGGATGCGCCGGTGCGTGGCCTCCTGGCCCACGAAGCCCTTGATCTCGGCTTCCCAGCGCGCCTGCTGGTCGGCGGGCAGGGCCTTGGCGCCCTCCCGCACGGCGTCGATGAAGAACTGCTCGCCCACCGGAAAGCTCATGGACAGGGCGTTGAACCAGGCGGTGAGGAAGGCGTCGCCGCCGCACCAGTGGCGCGCGACGGGCGTTTCCAGGTCGATGAGCAGGCGGCGGATGGTGAGGGTGGTCATGTTGGTACAGGCAAGTACCGCACCACTGTGCGCGCATGCGGACGGGCTGTCAAGCGGGCTGGGCTGTCGAATCGGCGAAGGCTGGTCCGTCGTGCAGAGGGGGCCGGAACCCGCGTTCGCGTCGAACGGCGGCCGCCCCAGCGAGGACTGAACCATGCCCATGCGACCCCTTCGGTATTCCATCAACCTCACGCTGGACGGCTGCTGCGACCACAGCGCCATTCCCGCGGATGAGGAGCTGCACCGCCACGCGGTGGAGAACCTCCGGCAGGCCGATGCCCTGCTGTTCGGGCGGGTGACCTATGAGTTGATGGAGTCGGCGTTCCGGGCGCCGGCGGGGACGGCCGCAGGGCCCCACGCGGTGGACCCCTTCGCCCGGACGATCGACGCCGCACGGAAATACGTCGTGTCCGACAGCCTGGACGTGGTCGACTGGAACGCGGAGCTCGTGCGCGGGGAGCTGGGACCGCTGGTTCAGCGGCTCAAGCAGCGCCCGGGCAAGGGGCTGTTCGTGGGGGGCGTGAAGCTCCCGCTGGCCCTGACGGAGCTGGGGCTGATCGACGAGTACGAGTTCATCGTGCACCCCCGGCTGGCGGGCCATGGCCCGAGCGTGTTCGCGGGCTTGTCGAAGCATGTCGACCTGAAGCTGGTGAGCCGGCTGGAATTCGGCTCGGGGGCGGTGGCGATGCGGTATGTGCCGAAATAGATGAAGGGCGCGCCCTCAGGCCGCCGCCCCCCGCGCCACCCCCGGCCCGCTCCCCCGCACCCGCCAGAACAGGAACAGCGCGATGCCCATGTTGAGCAGGTTCCAGCCGATCCCGTTGAGGAAGGCCGCGCGGTAGCTGCCCGTCAGGTCGAACACCCAGCCCGACATCCAGCCCCCCAGCGCCATGCCCACCAGCGTGGCCATGATCACCGCGCCCACGCGGGCGCCGGCCTCCTGCGGCGCGAAGTACTCGCGCACGATGATGGCGTAGCTGGGCACGATGCCGCCCTGGAACAGGCCGAACAGGGCCGAGATCACGTACAGCGGCACCAGGCCGTCGAAGGGCAGAAACAGCAGCAGCGCCACGCACTGCAGCGCCGAGCCCAGCAGCAGGGTGCGGATGCCGCCGATGCGGTCGCAGATCCAGCCCGAGACCAGGCGGCTGACGATGCCGCTCGCCAGCATGAGCGAGAGCATCTCGGCGCCGCGCGCCGCGCCGAAGCCCAGGTCCACGCAGTAGGCGACGATGTGCACCTGCGGCATGGACATGGCCACGCAGCAGCCCACGCCGGCCAGGCACAGCAGGGTCTGCGCCTGCGCGGGCTTCATGCCGAAGGGGCGGCTGGTGTCGGGCACGGCGCCGCCGGGCGTGGCGGGCGCGGCCATCACCACCACGGGCGGGCGCTGGCGCATGCGGTTGGCCAGCAGGAACATGCCCGTGCCGCAGACGATGGCCAGCAGGAAGTAGGTGTTGCGCCAGCCGATGGTCTCGATGCCCCACTGCACCAGCGGCGGCCACACCGTGCCCGCCACGTAGTTGCCGCTGGCCGCGATGGCCACCGCGATGCCGCGCCGCTTGCGCCACCACAGCGCGGTGTCGGCCAGCAGCGGCGCGAAGGTGGCCGAGCTGCCGAGCAGCCCCAGCAGTAGCCCATGCGCCAGGCCGAAGGTCCAGATGTTGCCGGACAGGGCGGCGGCCGCGAAGCCGCCGGCCACCGCCACCGCGCCCAGGCGCAGCACCGGCGTGATGCCGTGGCGGTCGGCCATGCGCCCGGTCCACAGGCCGCCCAGGCCCAGGCAGACCATCATCAAGGTGTAGGGCAGGGAGGCGTCGCCGCGGCCGATGCCGAACTCCGTTTGCACGGCGGGCAGCACCACGGCCACCACGTACATGCCGCTGTTGCCCAGCGTGACCAGGCCCAGCACGGTGAGCAGCCGCCAAGCGGCGGCGCGGGAGTCGATGAGGCTGGGATCGGCGGGCGTGTTGTCTCTGTGGGGTGTTTTCATGGCCGGGCGATGCTACGCCGGGCCGCCGCCGCGCGCTGTCGCCGGTGATATATCAGTGCGCCTGCAGTTGGGCGCGCAGCAGGTCGATGGCGTGGCGGTGCACCTGGCTGACGCGCGATTCGCTCACGCCCAGCTCGCGGCCGATGTCCTTGAACATCATGTCCTCGCCGTAGTGCCTGAGCATGACCTGCTGCTCGCGCTCGGGCAGGCCCTGGATGGCGTCGACCAGGGCCAGGCGCATGCGCTGCTGTTCCAGGACGCTCAGCGGGTCGTGGGTGCTGTCGCCGAACTCGCTGCCGTGCAGGCCGTCGTCGTCCTCTTCGCTCACCAGGCCGGCGTCGTCCAGCGGCATCAGCTGGGAGCGGTGCAGCTTGGCCTGCAGCGCGTGGTATTCGTCGAGCGTGAGGCACAGCTCCGCGGCCATTTCGCTGTCGTGCGGGCGGCGGCACAGGCGCTGCTGCAGGCGCTGCGCGGCCTCGTCGATGTCGCGCCGGCTTTGCCGGCAGCCGCGCGAGGCCCATTCGGTCGCGCGCAGCTCGTCGATCATGGCGCCGCGGATGCGCGGCATGGCGAATTTCTCCAGCCCGCCGGCCTCGGCCTCGGCCGGGTCGCAGCGGCCGATGGCCTCGTTCAGGCCGATCATGCCGGCCTGGATCAGGTCGTCCACGTCGACCGAGGGCGGCAGCTGGGCGCGCAGGTGGCGGGCCACGCGCCGCACCAGGGGCTGGTAGAGGCGGATCTGGGCGTTGCGCGGATCGGCGAAACAGGCGGTGGTGCTCATGCGGATGTCCCTTTTTGCGGCCTGGACGCGGGGCTCAAGGGCCGCGTGGCCATGGCAGAAATTCTGGGGACTGGCCGCCCCACCGTCTGTGGGGATTGCTGGATGCGCCCTGTCAGCACCACGCGGCGAAGGCCGTGGGCATTTCCGGTGCCGCCGCCGCGCTTAGGTATTTTTTAAGCTTCGCCTAGGAAAGATTTAGGACGGAAGACTGAGCCCCTTGCGAACAATGCCGGCACACCGCAACGAAGGAGTGTTTCCATGTTCCGCACCGCCGCGCTGGCCCTTGGCCTGTTCGCGTCCACGGCCGCGCTGGCCAATGGCCCGGCCCCCGTTCGCCCGCCCGAGACGGACCTCGTGGCCCTGGGCCGCTACCTCGTCAAGACCTCCGGCTGCAACGACTGCCACACCCCCGGCTACGCCCCCAGCGCGGGTGCCGTGCCCGAAGCCCAGTGGCTCACCGGCGATGCCGTGGGCCTGCAGGGCCCCTGGGGCACCACCTACCCGAGCAACCTGCGCCAGCAGTTCCAGCAGATGAGCGAGGCCCAGTGGCTGCAGCGCGCCCGCCAGCCCATGCGCCCGCCCATGCCGTGGTTCGCTCTGCGTGACATGGCCGACACCGACCTGAAGGCGATCTACGCCTACGTGCGCGCCGCCGGCCCGGCCGGCCAGGCCGCGCCGGCCTATGCCCCGCCCGGGATGGCCGTGAAGACGCCGGTGGTGGTGTTTCCGTCGCCGCCGCCAGCCGGCAAACCGTGATCCGCAAGGCGTGTCGGCGAGCCGCCACACGCGCTCGAAAAGCCCTCGTCAATTCCCCCGGGATTGCGGCTTAATCCGCAACTCCCTCAGCGCCACGCCCCCTACCCGGGGGCGTCGGCGCCGGCATTTTCTGGAGCACCCCCATGCCAGCCAAGTTTCCCGGGCGCACCCCCGCCCTGGCCGTCCTGTTCCCCGTGCTGTTGTCCTTTCTGCCGGCCTGCGGCGGCCCCGCCGACGCGCAGGGCGGGCCGCCACCGGCCATGCCGGTGAGCGTGGCGCCCGCGGTGCAGCGCAGCGTCACCGACGTCGAAACCTTCAGCGGCCGCCTGGAAGCGGCCGAGTTCGTGGAGCTGCGCCCGCGCGTGGCCGGCACCATCGACAAGGTGCACTTCACCGACGGCGCCAGCGTCGCGGCCGGTGCCTTGCTGTTCACCATCGACCCGCGCCCCTTCGAGGCCGAGGTGGCGCGCGCCGAGTCGCAGCTGGCGGCCGCGAAGTCGCGCGCCGAGCTGGCGCAGACCGAGTACGCCCGCGCCCAGAAGCTGCTCGACAGCCGCGCCGTGTCGCGCCAGGAGTTCGATCAGCTCGCCGCCGGCGCGCGCACCAGCGAGGCCGACATCAAGGCCGCCGAGGCCGCCCTGCGCGTGGCGCGCCTGAACCTGGCCTACACGGCGGTGCGCGCGCCCATCGGCGGGCGGCTGTCGCGCGCCAACGCCACGGCGGGCAACCTGGTGAACGAACAGGTGGTGCTCACCACCATCGCCGCCACGAACCGCGTGTACGCCTACTTCGACGGCAGCGAGCAGACCTTCCTGCGCGTGCGCGCCGCCGGCAACGCCAAGCCCGTGGTGCGTCTGGGCCTGGCCAACGAGACCGGCTACCCGCACCAGGGCACGCTGGACTTCGTCGACAACCGCCTGAACCCGCAGACCGGTGCCATCCGCCTGCGCGCCAGCTTCGACAACCGCGACGGCCGCTTTGTGCCCGGCCTGGCCGCGCGCCTGACCATGACCACCAGCGCGCCCTACCAGGCCACGCTGGTGCCCGAGCGCGCCATCGGCACCGACCAGAACCGCAAGACCGTGGTGGTGGTGGGCGCCGACGGGCAGCCGCAGTTCCGCGTGGTGCAGCTCGGCGCCCTGCAGGACGGCATGCGCGTGCTGCTGGGCGACGCGGTCAAGCCCGGCGAGAACGTGGTGGTGGAAGGCCTGCAGCGCATCATGCCCGGCGTGCCGGTGCAGCCGCAGGTGCTGAAGGTGGACGACAGGGGCATGCCACTGCCTCCGCCGTCCATGCCGCCGACCTCGGCCGCGCCGCAGCAGCCCGGCCAATAAGGGAGCGCCCGCATGGACATCTCCCGGTTCTTCATCGACCGGCCGCGTTTCGCGGCCGTGCTGTCGATCTTCCTGTTCCTGGTCGGCGCGCTGGCCATCTTCCAGCTGCCGCTGTCCGAGTACCCCGAGGTCGCGCCGCCTCAGATCGTGGTGCGCGCCCAGTACCCAGGCGCCAACCCGCGCGTCATCAGCGAAACCGTGGCCACGCCGCTGGAGGAGCAGATCAGCGGCATCGAAAACCTGCTCTATTACGACTCGTCGGCCACGGCCGACGGCGGTATGGCGCTCACCGTCACGTTCAAGATCGGCACCAGCCCCGAGGCGGCCGAGACGGCGGTGCAGAACCGCATCAACCGCGCGCTGCCCCGGCTGCCGGACATCGTGCGCCAGATCGGCGTGACCACCGAAAAAAGCAGTCCCAACCTGACGATGGTGGTGCACCTGCTGAGCCCGGACAACAGCCGCGACGCGCTGTACCTGCGCAACTACGGCCAGATGAACGTGCGCGACGACCTGCTGCGCCTGCCCGGCATGGGCTCGGTGTTCCTGTTCGGCGCTGGCGACTACGCCATGCGCATCTGGCTGGACCCGGGCAAGCTGGCCGCGCGCAACCTCACCACCGCCGAGGTGGTGGGCGCCATCCGCGAGCAGAACGCGCAGGTGGCCGCCGGCACGGTGGGCGCGCCGCCCGCGCCCAAGGGCACGGAGTTCCAGCTCTCGGTGAACACGCAGGGCCGGCTGACGACCGAGGAGGAGTTCGCCGACATCATCGTGCGCACCGACCCGGCCACGGGCGGGCTGATCCGCATCCGCGACGTCGGCCGCGTGGAACTGGCGGCCGGCACCTACGCGATGCGCAGCCTGCTCAACAACAAGGAGGCCGCGGCCATCGCCGTCTTCCAGGCCCCGGGCTCGAACGCGCTGGCGCTGTCCAACAGCGTGCGCGAGACCATGGAGCGGCTGTCCAAGGGCTTTCCGCCCGGTGTGCAGTACGACATCGTCTACGACCCCACGCGCTTCGTGCAGACCTCGATCGAGAAGGTCGTGGCCACGCTGCTGGAGGCCATCGCGCTGGTGGTGCTGGTGGTCATCGTCTTCCTGCAGACCTGGCGCGCTTCACTCATCCCGCTGCTGGCGGTGCCGGTGTCCATCGTGGGCACCTTCGCCTTCCTGCTGCTGCTGGGCTATTCCATCAACACGCTCACGCTGTTCGGCCTGGTGCTGGCCATCGGCATCGTGGTGGACGACGCCATCGTGGTGGTGGAGAACGTGGAGCGCAACATCGAGGAGGGCCTGTCGCCGCGCGAGGCCACCATCAAGGCCATGCGCGAGGTCTCCGGACCCATCATCGCCATCGCCCTGGTGCTGTGCGCGGTGTTCGTGCCGCTGGCCTTCGTGCCCGGCCTCACGGGCCAGTTCTACAAGCAGTTCGCGGTGACGATCGCCATCAGCACGGTGATCTCGGCCTTCAACTCGCTCACGCTGAGCCCGGCGCTGTCGGCACTGATGCTGCACCCGCACGACCAGTCGCCCGACTGGCTGACGCGCGCCATGGACAAGGTCTTCGGCCGCTTCTTCCGCTGGTTCGACCGCGCCTTCCACCGCCGCAGCGAAGGCTATGGCCGCCGCGTCGGCTACATCGTGCGGCACAAGACCGTCTCGCTGGTGGTGTACGCGGTGCTGCTGGGGGTGACAGGCCTGCTGTTCGCGCGCATCCCGGCCGGCTTCGTGCCCGCGCCCGACAAGCAGTACCTCATCGGCATCGCGCAACTGCCGGCGGGCGCCTCCATCGACCGCACCGACGCCGTGATCCGCGAGATGACCGACATCGCACTCAAGGTGCCCGGCGTGATCGACTCGGTGGGCTTCCCGGGCCTGTCGATCGCGGGCTTCTCGGCCGCGCCGAACGAAGGGATCATCTTCTTTGGCCTGGCGCCGTTCGAGGAGCGCACCTCGCCCGAGATGAGCAAGGAAGCCATCCTGGGACAGGTGAATGGCGCGATCCAGCAGATCCAGGGCGCGCGCATGTTCGTGGTGCCGCCGCCGGCCGTGGACGGCCTGGGCAACGTGGGCGGCTTCAAGCTGCAGGTGCAGGACCGCGGCGGCCTGGGCGAGCAGGCGCTGTACGGCGCGGTCTGGGGCACGCTGGGGCAGGTGTACGCCAACCCGAAGTCGGCCGTGGGCACGCCGTTCTCCAGCTACGACATCAACGTACCGCAGCTCTACGCCAACGTCGACCGCACGCGCGCCAAGCAGATGGGCATCCACCTGGCCGACATCTACGACACCATGCAGGTGAACCTGGGCTCGCTCTACGTGAACGACTTCAGCCGCTTCGGGCGCACCTACCAGGTGGTGGTGCAGGCCGACGCGCCGTTCCGCGCCGACGCCGAGGCCATCACCAACCTGAAGACGCGCAACGCCGCGGGCGAGATGGTGCCGCTGGGCGCGCTCATGACGGTGGAGCCCAGCTTCGGTCCCACGCGCGTGACGCGCTACAACGGTTACCCGTCGGCCGACATCAACGGCGCGCCCAACCCGGGCTTCTCGTCGGCCCAGGCCGAAGGCGAGATCGAGACCCTGCTGCAGCGCACGCTGCCGCGCGGCATGACCTACGAGTGGACCGAACTCAGCTACCAGGACCGGCTCACGCGCGACTT
>NZ_MKSS01000329.1:9618-16804 GCF_001897365.1 Hydrogenophaga sp. 70-12 | reverse complement strand
CCGAGGGCCTGCCCGTCAGCTGCGACGTGAGCGTGCACAACCTGCACCTCACCGACGTGGACATCGGCTTCTACGACAGCCGCTTTCGCCTGCAGCCGCCGCTGCGTCAGCAGCGCGACCGCGACGCCCTGCGCGCCGGCCTGGCGGACGGCACCATCGACGCGCTGGTGTCCGACCACAACCCGGTGGACAGCGACGCCAAGACCCTGCCGTTCGCCGAGGCCGAGCCCGGCGCCAGCGCGGTGGAGCTGCTGTTGGGCCTGGCCTGCACCTGGGCGCAGCAGGAAGGCCTGGGCCTGATGCAGGCGCTGGCGGTGCTCACACACGGTCCGCAGCGCGTGCTGGGCGCCAGCCTGGGCACGCTGCAGGCCAGCGTGGGCCAGCTCGCCGTGGGCGGCGCGGCCGACGTGCTGGTCTTCCACCCCGACGCGCCCTGGACCGTGGCGCCGTCGGCCCTGCGCAGCCAGGGCCGGCACACGCCGTTCGAGGGCCACGAGATGCCGGTGTCGGTGCGCGCCACGCTGGTGGGCGGGCAGATCGCGCACGCGGCCGAGGGCGTGGCGGCGCCGGCGTGAACGCGCCGCACGGCCAGGCCGGGGGGGCGCGCACCCGGGGTGGGCAGCTGCGCGCGGCCTGGCGTGCCCTGCGCGCCGTGCTGCACGTGCTGCGCGGCCTATGGATCATCCGCAGCGAGTTCGGCCGCCTCACGCACGCGCAGAGCCAGCTCATCGTGCGTGAGTGGTCGCGCCGCATGCTGGCCATCATGGGCATCGCGCTGGACGTGCAAGGCCAGCCGCCCGCGCACGGCGCGGTGCTGATGGTGGCCAACCACATCTCCTGGCTCGACATCCTGGTCATGAACGCCGCGCACCCGAGCCGTTTCGTGTCCAAGGCCGACGTGCAGCGCTGGCCGCTGCTGGGCTCGCTCACCACCGGCGCGGGCACGCTGTACATCGAGCGTGAGAGCCGGCGCGACGCGCTGCGCGTGGTGCACCGCATGGCCGAGCGGCTGCGCGCGGGCGAGACCGTCTCGGTGTTTCCCGAGGGCACCACGGGCGACGGCGCCCAGCTGTTGCCCTTCCACGCCAACCTGCTGCAGGCCGCGATATCGGCCAGCGCACCGGTGCAGCCGGTGGCGCTGCGCTACCTGGAACGCGGCAGCGGCCAGCCGCACCCGGGCCCGGTGTTCATTGGCGACGACACCCTGGTCGCGTCGGTGTGGCGCACGCTGCGCTCGGACACGGTGCGCGCCGTGGTGCGCTACGGCACGCCGCAGCGCGCGGGGGCGCGCGACCGCCGCGCCTGGTCCGAGGCGCTGCGCGCCGAGGTGCAGGCCGAGTTCGACGCGGCGCGCTGAGCGGGCCCGCCGGGCCGGTTCAGGGGGCGGAGGCCTCGGTCGCCGGCGCGGCCCGCAGCCGCCGGTACAGCAGCCCGCGCGACACCCCCAGCTGACGCGCGGCGCGCGCGATGTTGCCGCCGCAGGCCGCCAGCGTTTCGGAGATCACGCGGTCGCGGTGGTCGTCCAGCGTGGAGGAGGGCGCGGCGTCGGCGATCGGTGCGTCGGGCGCGGCCTCGCCGGCCGAGGACGGCGGCGCGCCGGTGGCCACGGCGCGGTTGAAGTCCACGCCGTCGGCGCTGCCGATGTGGGCGCGCACCCAGACCGTGAGCCCGTTGGGCAGCCGCAGCGCGCGCGGCTCGCGGGCGCGGTGCAAGGCCAGCAGTTCCTCGAAGGCCAGGCCGAACACCTCGTCCACCGGTGGGTGGGCCAGGGCGTTGGCGCCGGTCAGGCGTTGCGCCACCGGGTTGAGCCAGGCCAGTTGGCCGCCCACGTCGATGCCGGCCAGGCCTTCCAGCGGCGTGCCCAGCACGCGCGGGCTGGCCTGGAACTGCAGCACCAGGTGCGCGGGCGACTGCAGCCGCAGCAGCCGGTTCTCGATGGTGCTGGCGTAGAGCGCCACCAGGCCGGCGGCGTCGAAGCCGAAGGGCGAGCCCTCGATGGACAGGTCCAGCACGCCGGCCAGGCGGCCGTGCACGTCGCGGATGGGCGCGGCCGCGCAGTGCAGGGTCTGCAGCATCTCGTGGAAGTGCTCGGCGCCCTGCACGGTGCAGGCGCTGGCCACGCGCGCCACGATGCCCGGCGCCGTGGTGCCGATCTCGCCCTCGGCCAGGTTCACGCCCACGCGGCTGCCCGCGTCCAGCAGCGGCTGCGGTGCCGTGCCCAGCGGCGCGCTGGCGTGGATGACCACGCCCTGGCCGTCGGTGAGCAGCACGCGGCAGCTGGTGCCGCCCAGCGCCGCGGCGAGCTGCTGCAGGTCTTCGTTGCCGGCCAGCAGCAGCTGCTGGTTGCGCGTCAGGCAGGCGTGCATGCGGCTGCGCGTCACGGGGTCGAAGCTCACCGCCTGGTGCGGGTCGCGGCGCGTGGCGGTGCAGCGCATCCACGATTGGATGACGGCTTCGTTCACCAGCCCGGTGGGGCGTTCGCCTTCGTCGAAGAACCGCTGCCGCGCGAGCGCTGTGCGCTGCTCGGCGGTCTGGAAGAACAGGGGGCGGGCGGGCTCGGCCATGGGTTCGCTCGGGGTGGGCCAGGGCAGTATCGGTGCCGCGCACGGGCACCGCGCTGCGGGAAATCCCTGCGCCATCCGCCCACTCTGTTCCACCGTGGAACAAAACACTTGAGGGAAATCCCGGGGGTGCCGCGCGATGGCCGGCTGCGGAACATGGCCGTCGCGGCATCCGTGTTCCGGGGGGATGCGCGAGCCTTGCCACCGACCCCACACGCCGGCCCGGACCGGCACATCAGGAGACAACATGAGCACCCATTCGCTCACCGCCCGCGCCGCCGTCGGCCTGGCGCTGCTGCTGGGCGCCGCGCTCGGCGCGCAGGCCCAGCAGGCGACGGTCAAGGGATCGGCCGCGCACATCAGCGCGGTCACGAAGAAGGTCGACGGCGCCTTCGTGCGCAGCAACGCGCGCGCCACGCCCGACTGGCCCAGCCACGGCCTGGACTACGCCGAGACCCGGCACTCCAGGCTCGACCAGGTCAACACCGGCAACGTGAAGGACCTGGGCCTGGTCTGGTCCTACAACCTGGAGTCCACGCGCGGGGTGGAGGCCACGCCGCTGGTGGTGGACGGCATCATGTACGTGACCGCCTCGTGGAGCGTGGTGCACGCCATCGACGTGCGCACCGGCAAGCGCATCTGGTCCTACGACCCGCAGGTGCCGCGCGAGGGCGGCTTCAAGGGCTGCTGCGACGTGGTCAACCGCGGCGTCGCCCTGTACGAGGGCAAGGTCTTCGTGGCCTCCTACGACGGCCGCCTGGTGGCGCTGGACGCCGCCACGGGCCAGAAGGTGTGGGAGAAGGACACCATCATCGACCGCAAGTTCAGCTACACCATCACCGGCGCGCCGCGCGTGGTCAAGGGCAAGGTCATCATCGGCAACGGCGGCGCCGAGTACGGCGTGCGCGGCTATGTCACGGCCTACGACGCCAAGACCGGCGAGCAGAAGTGGCGCTGGTTCACCGTGCCGGGCGACCCGTCCAAACCCTTCGAGGACGAGTCCATGGCCAAGGCCGCCAAGACCTGGGACCCGGCCGGCAAGTGGTGGGAGGCGGGCGGCGGCGGCACGGCCTGGGACGCCATGGCCTTCGATCCCGAGCTGAACCTGCTCTACATCGGCACCGGCAACGGCTCGCCCTGGGCGCGCAGCAAGCGCAGTCCGGCCGGCGGCGACAACCTGTACCTGGCGTCCATCGTCGCGCTCAACCCGGACACCGGCAAGTACGTCTGGCACTACCAGGAAACGCCCGGCGACAACTGGGACTTCACCTCCACGCAGCCCATGATCCTGGCCGACCTCACGCTGGACGGCAAGAAGCGCAAGGTGGTGATGCACGCGCCCAAGAACGGCTTCTTCTTCATCGTCGACCGCACCAACGGCAAGTTCATCTCGGCCAAGAACTTCGTCGACGTGAACTGGGCCACGGGCTACGACAAGAATGGCCGCCCGATCGAGACCGACATCGCGCGCACGGCCGACCGCCCGCGCGAGATCATCCCCAGCGCCTTTGGCGCGCGCAATTGGCACTCCATGTCCTTCAACCCGAAGACCGGCCTGGTCTACATGCCGGTGCAGGGCGTGCCGCTCACGCTGATGGACAACAAGAACTGGAACTTCAACGGCGTGCGCCCGGGCGAGCCGCACAGCAACATGGGCTGGAACCTGGCCACCTTCGCCAACGTGGAGCCGCCCGCCAGCAAGCCCTTTGGCCGCCTGGTGGCCTGGGACCCGGTGAAGCAGCAGGCGCGCTGGACGGTGGAGCACGTCTCGCCCTGGAACGGCGGCACGCTCACCACGGCCGGCAACCTGGTGTTCCAGGGCACGGCCGACGGCCGCTTCGTGGCCTACAACGCCGCCAGCGGCGAGAAGCTGTGGGAGACGCCCACCGGCACCGGGGTGGTGGCCGCGCCCACCACCTACCTGGTGGACGGCAAGCAGTACGTGTCCATTGCCGTGGGCTGGGGCGGTGTGTACGGCCTGGCGCAGCGCGCCACCGAGCGCCAGGGCCCGGGCACGGTCTACACCTTCGCCGTGGGCGGCAAGGCGCCGGCGCCGGACTTCGTGGCCTACCGGCTGGGCCAGCTCGTGCAGGGCGTGAAGTACGACCCGGCCCATGTGCCCGAGGGCACCGCGCTGTACGTGAGCAACTGCGTGTTCTGCCACGGCGTGCCGGGCGTGGACCGCGGCGGCAACATCCCCAACCTGGGCTACATGGACTCGGCCTTCATCGAGAACCTGGACAAGTTCGTCTTCAAGGGCCCGGCCATGGCGCGCGGCATGCCCGACTTCACGGGCAAGCTCACGCCGGACGACGTGCAGAAGATCAAGGCCTTCATACAGGGAACCGCTGACGCGATCCGCCCCAAGAAGTAGAAGCACCCCCGCCGCGCTTCGCGCGCCCCCTCTAAAGGGGGCGGCACCTGCGGCCCGGCAAAGCCGGTTCCGAGGTGCCGCCGGGTGGTGGATGGGCGTTGGTTCAGCGTTTGCTTCGGCTCAACATCAGTTCGGTGTTGGCCTTGCGGTCGGCGTTGAGCTTCTGCACCGTGGGCCGCTCGCCCAGGCGCTTGAGGTAGTCGCGCACGGGCAGCTCGGCCAGGAAGTCGCGGCCGTAGATGATCTTGGTGGCGCTGCTCACCAGCGGCAGGTGCACCGCGCCCGCGCAGTCGGCCAGGGTGAACTCAGGGCCGGCGAGGAAGGGCGAGAAGCTGGCGAGCTTGGCGAAGCCGGCGATGTTTTTCTCCAGCTGCGGCGCGATCTTCTCCTTCGCGGCGTCGCTGACCTTGCCGCCGAAGAAGGCCTCGGGGTAGAGGTTGCGCGCCACCAGTTCCAGGTGCAGCTCCAGGTAGCGCACCAGCTCGCGCACCTTGGCGGCCGCGAAGGCGTCGGCCGGCAGCAGCGGCGGGTGCGGGTAGGCGTCCTCCAGGTACTCCAGGATCACGGTCGACTCCGACAGCGCGCCCTGGTCGGTCTTGAGGTAGGGCACCTTGCCCAGCGGGCTGCAGCTGGGGTCGGTCTCGCCGATCCAGGCCAGTTCTTCCTCGAAGGGGATGCCCTTTTCCAGCAGGGCGAGACGGACCTTGTTGTAGTAGTTGCTGGCCGCGAAGCCGCAGAGCTTGAGCATGGGCGATGTCTCCGGTGGTCGTTCGAAACGGGGGATCGTGGCCCCGATGCCGGGGGGGCGCAAGGCCTCGGGCGTCGCGGGCGGGACCCCGCCCGTAGAATCCCGTCCCATGTTCCTGCACCGCTGGCCGCGTCGCCTCACCGCGTGGATCGCCCTCCTGGCGGTCTGCTTCGGTGCCTTCGCGCCCGTGCTGTCGCAGGCCGCGCTGCAGGCCCGCGGGCCCGACGCGGGCCACTGGGTGCAGATCTGCAGCGCCAGCGGCATCACCTGGGTGCGCGCCGACGCCAGCGACAGCGCCGACGGCCACGCGCCCGAGGCCGCGCTGACCTGTCCTTGGGGCGCCATCAGCGCCGGTGGCGCGGGCCTGCCGCCCGCGCCCGCGCTGGCCTTGCCCGAGGCGGCGCCTCAGCCCGTGCCGCTGGCGCAGGCGCAGCGCGGGCAGGACGCGCCGGCCACGGCCCACGCGCCGGCGCGCGCGCCGCCCCGGGGCATCTGAATCCCTTCCCGCACGGCGCGCCGCTCTGGCCCGCGCCGTGTCCTCCCCATTGCCGATTCGGATTCCCCATGAAACACCTGTTCATCGCCTCTTCCTTTGCCATCGCCGCCACCGCCTGGGCCCAGACGCCCGTGCAGGTGCAGGACGCCTGGGCGCGCGCCACCGTCGGCGCGCAGTCGTCCACCGGCGCCTTCATGAAACTCACCGCGCCGCAGGCCACGCGCCTGGTGGAGGTGCGCTCGCCGGCCGCCGGCGTCGTCGAGGTGCACGAGATGAAGCTCGAGGGCGACGTGATGCGCATGCGCGCCATCGCCGCGCTGCCGCTGCCCGCGGGCCAGACCGTGGAGCTCAAGCCCGGCGGCTACCACGTGATGATGATGGACCTCAAGGCGCCCGTGAAAGCGGGCGACGCGGTGCCCCTGACGCTGGTGTTCGAAGGCGCCGACGGCCAGCGCCAGACCCAGGACGTGAAGGCCACGGCCCGCGCGATGGCGCCCATGCCGGCCGCGCCCGCTGGCGCTGCCCACGGCAGCGGCCACGGCAAGCACTGAGCGCCAGCCGCCGAGGCCTTCCCATGTCCTTCCCGCCCGATACCTCGGGCGCGCCCGCGCCGACCTGCGCGCCATCGCCTGGCGCTGGCACGCCATCGCCGGCCTGCTGGTGATGCCTTTTCTGCTCACGCTCGCCATCACCGGCGCCGTGATGGTCTTCTACACCGGCTTCCAGACCCGCCTGGGCGCCGATCCGCGCGTGGTGCCGCTGCCCACGGCCCAGCCGGTGAGCGCGCAGGCGCTCGCCGCCCTGGTGGAGGTGCCCGAGGGGCGCCTGCGCGGCTACATCGCGCCGCGCTCGCCCGAGCGCGCCGCCTGGTTCGTCATCGAACGCGACGGGCAGACCCTCGCCGCCGCGGTCGACCCCTACCGCGCCACCGTGCTGCACTGGGTGGACAAGGGCGACACGCCCTTCGCCTGGGCCCAGCGCATCCACGGCACCCTGCTCATGGGCGA
>NZ_MKSS01000329.1:0-9567 GCF_001897365.1 Hydrogenophaga sp. 70-12 | reverse complement strand
GCACGGCAGCCTGGGCCTGGGCACCGGCGCCGTGCTGCTGGCCTTCCTGCTCACGGGCCTCACCTGGACCGGCGTGACCGGCGAGCGCTGGCTGCAGGCCTGGGGCAGCTTTCCCGCCGAGCAGTGGGACGCCGTGCCGCTCTCGGGTGAAGCGCACGCGGTGCTGAACACGGCGGGTCTGCAGGAGGTGCCCTGGGGCCTGGCCCAGACGCCGCTGCCGGCCTCGGGTTCCGGCGCCGGCAGCGAAGGCCTGGCCGCCCACGCGCCGGTGGACCTCGACAGCGTCGCCGCCTTTGCGAAGCAACTGGGCTTTCAGGGCCAGCACCAGATCGCGCCACCGCG
Source organism: Hydrogenophaga sp. 70-12 (assembly GCF_001897365.1). Classification (NCBI taxonomy): domain Bacteria; kingdom Pseudomonadati; phylum Pseudomonadota; class Betaproteobacteria; order Burkholderiales; family Comamonadaceae; genus Hydrogenophaga; species Hydrogenophaga sp. 70-12. The sequence continues at coordinate 9,225 of NZ_MKSS01000329.1, read as the reverse complement.
CGATCCGCGCGGCGTTTACACCGTCTCGGCCAGCACCATGAGCGGCGACCTCGGCCAGCCCACGGCCGACCGCACCGTGCACCTGGACCGCTACAGCGGGCGCGTGCTGGCGGACATCCGTTTCGCCGACTACGGCGCCATGGCCAAGACCATGGCCGTGGCCATCGCCCTGCACCAGGGCGACATGGGCTTGTGGAACGCGCTGCTCAACCTGGCCGCCTGCGCGGCCGTGGTGCTGCTGTGCGCGGCCGGTGCGGCGATGTGGTGGCTGCGGCGCCCGGGCCGCGCGCGGCCCGGCTGATCAGCCGCTCGCCAGCGGCGCGCCGGGCGAGCGGTGCACGCCCGGCGCGGGCGGCGAGGAGGCCGGGCCGTTGCGCTCGAAGGTGACCACGTGGTCCACCTCGGCGCGGATGCCGATCCACTCGCCCACCGCGTGGTTGTGGTGCGAGGGCACGTGGGTCATGAGCGTCTCACCGCTGGCCAGGCGCAGGGTGTAGAGGAACTCGGAGCCCCGGAAGGCCTTGCGCACGATCTGCGCCTTCACCGGCGCGGCGTCGTCGTGCACGATGTCGTCGGCGCGCAGCAGCACGTCGCACAGCCCGGACTCATAGGCATTGGGCAGCGGACATTCCTCCATGTCCTGCAGGGCCCCCAGGGGGGTCTGCACGGCCACCTGGCCGCCGTTCTGCAGGATCTGCGCGGGCGCGAACACGCCGTGGCCGATGAACTCGGCCACGAAGCGCGTGGCCGGGCGGTGGTAGAGCGCGTAGGCCTCGTCCCACTGGTGCAGCCGGCCTTCGTGCATCACGCCGATGCGGTCGCCGATGGCGAAGGCCTCCAGCTGGTCGTGCGTGACGAACAGCGCCGTGGCGTTGGCGGCCTTCAGGATGCCGCGCACCTCGTGCGCGAGCCGCTCGCGCAGGTCCACGTCGAGGTTGGAGAAGGGCTCGTCGAGCAGCAGCAGGCGCGGGTTGGGCGCCAGCGCGCGCGCCAGCGCCACGCGCTGCTGCTGGCCGCCCGACAACTCGTGCGGGTGGCGCGTGCGCAGGCCCTCCAGGCCCACCAGGCGCAGCACCTCGCCCACGCGCGCCTCGCGCTGGGCGCGGGGCATCTGGTGGATGCCGAAGGCCACGTTGGCCGCCACGTCCAGGTGCGGGAACAGCGCGTAGTCCTGGAACACCATGCCGATGCGCCGGCGCTCGGGCGGCAGGTGGTGGCCGGGACTGCTCACGGTCTCGCCGTCGAGCACGATCTCGCCGCCCTGCGCGCGTTCCAGGCCGGCCACCGCGCGCAGCAGCGTGGTCTTGCCGCAGCCCGAGGGGCCGATCAGCACGCCGATCTCGCCCGCCGCCAGGCCGAAGCTCACGCCATCGACAGCCGGGTGCGGCGCGCCGGCGTAGCGCACCTGGAGTTGCGAGACCTTCAGGAACATAGGGCCCATTGTAGATGTCTACAATTCTCATTTGCGTTGGTGCGGTCGATCCTTTGGGCCGCGGCGCCCCAAAAGAACCTTCCATGCCGCGCTGGCCCGCTCAGGTGCTCTTGTTGCTGCTGGCCGCCGCGCTGGTGCTGCCGGTGTTCGCGCTCGCCGCCTCCTGGTTCGGCTTCGACGCCGCCGCCCGGGACGTGCTCTCGCAGATGGCGCAGACCGTGCTGCCCGAGTACACGCTCACCTCGCTGCTGCTGTGCGTGAGCGTGGCGCTGGGGGTGGCGCTGGTGGGCGTGCTCACGGCCAGCGCGGTCACCCTGTTCGACTTTCCCGGCCGGCGCAGCTTCGAATGGGCGCTGCTGCTGCCGCTGGCCATGCCGGCCTATGTGGTGGCCTATGCCTACACCGACTTCCTTCAGTTCAGCGGCCCGCTGCAGACCGGGATGCGCTCGACTTTCGGCCTCAGCGGCCGCCTGCTGCCCGAGGTGCGCAGCACGGGCGGCGCGGTCTGGGTCTTCACCTTCACGCTCTATCCCTACGTCTACCTGCTGGCGCGCACCGCGTTGGCTGAGCGCGCCGCGCAGCTGATGGAGGCCGCGCGCCTGCTGGGCGCGCCGCTGGGCCGGCGCATCCGCACCGTGGCGCTGCCGCTGGCGCGCCCGGCCGTGGCGGCCGGCGTGGCGCTGGCGCTGATGGAAACCCTGGCCGACTTCGGCGTGGCCAGCTACTTCGGCATCCAGACCTTCACCGCCGGTGTCTACAAGGCCTGGCTGGTGATGGACAACCGCCTGGCGGCCGCTCAGCTGGCCACGCTGCTGCTGCTCACCGTGGCCGCGCTGCTGTGGGTGGAGCAGCGCGCGCAACGGCGCATGCGCTTCGCCACGCTGCGCGGCCAGCGCGCCGGCAGCGCCGAGGCCCAGCCGGTGCGCCTGCGCGGCGGGCGGGCCGCGCTGGCGGTGGGGGTGTGCGCGCTGCCGGTGCTGGCCGGGTTCGTGCTGCCGGTGCTGTTCATGCTGCACCCGCTCATCGGCGGCTGGGACGTGCTGCCCTGGGGCCAGTTCCAGCAGTGGGCGCGCAACAGCGTGTGGCTGGCCGGCCTGTCGGCCGCGCTGGCGGTGCTGATCGCGCTGGCGCTGGGCTTCTCGGTGCGCGCGCGGCCCTCGGGGCTCACGCGCGGCGTCTCGCAGTTGGTGAGCCTGGGCTACGCCATCCCGGGCGCGGTCATCGTGGTGGGCCTGCTGCTGCCCGTGGGCTGGGTCCAGGAGCGTTGGCCCGAGGCCGGCGTGGGCTACTGGGTCACGGCCACGGCGCTGGGCATCGTCTGGGCCTACCTGGTGCGCTTCACGGCGGTGGCCCTGCAGTCGGTGCAGGCCGGCTACGCCCGCATCCCCGCCAGCCTGGACGACTCCGCCCGCATGCTGGGCACCACCGGCGCGGCGCTGGCCATGCGCGTGCACTGGCCGCTGCTGCGGCGCGCCACGGCGGCGGCCGCGCTGCTGGTGTTCGTGGACGTGATGAAGGAACTGCCCGCCACCCTGGTGCTGCGGCCCTTCAACAGCGACACCCTGGCCGTGGTGACCTACAACCTGGCGCGCGACGAGCGCCTGGGCGAGGCCGCGCTGCCCGCGCTGGCCCTGGTGCTGGTGGGCCTGATCCCGGTGATCCTGCTCAGCCGCACGCTGCGCGGCAAGTGAAACAACCCGCCGCGCGCCGGCGTAAGCACTTGTATGCCGCCTTGTGCGCCGGTGCGCGTGCTGCTTCAATGCCGCGCATGGAACCGCTACCCCCCCACCCCATGCCCGACCGCCGCCAGCTCCTGGCGCTGGGCGCCGCCACCGGCGCCGCCGCGCTCATGGCCGGCTGCTCGGTGCTGCCCTCGCTGCCCGTGCCGGGCCGGCAGGCGCCGGCCGCCGACCCGGCCTACCGCCGCACCGCCGCCAACCACCTCTACCGCCGTTACCCGCAGCGCATCTACCCGGGCAAGCTGCCGCCCATGCTGTACGCCATCGGTGTGCTGGAGGTGGTGGTCGAAGGCAACGGGCGCGTCGGCTCCTTCAAGTGGCTGCGCTCGCCCACGCACGCGCCCGAGGTGGTGGCGCAGATCGAGCGCCTGGTGCGCGACGCCGCGCCCTTTCCCTCGCCGGGCAGCCGCACCAGCTACATCGACACCTGGCTCTGGGACCGCAGCGGGCGCTTCCAGCTCGACACGCTGAGCGAAGGCCAGCTGCAGGGCTGAACCGGCCCCCTCGCCGCAGGCCCTACCATCGCCCCCCATGGCGATGAACTGGGCCTGGATCGGTCTTTTCACGGTGGCTTTCGCCACCGCCCTGGTGCGTTGGGCCCTGGGCGAGGACGGCATCCTGCCGGCGCTGCTCGGCGCGCTGTTCGACGGCGCGCGCTCGGGCTTCGAGATCTCGCTCGGTCTGGCCGGCGTGATGGCGCTGTGGCTGGGCCTGATGCGTGTGGGTGAGCGCGCGGGAATGATCGAGCTGCTGGCGCGCCTGGCCGGGCCGCTGCTGCGCCGCCTGTTCCCCGAGGTGCCGCAGGGCCACCCGGCGCAGGGCGCCATGACCATGAACATCTCGGCCAACTTGCTGGGCCTGGACAACGCCGCCACGCCGCTGGGCCTGAAGGCCATGCGCGAGCTGCAGTCGCTCAACACCGCGCCCGCCGGCACCGCCAGCCACGCGCAGATCATGTTCGTGGTGATGAACACGGCCGGGCTCACGCTCATCCCGACCTCGGTGATCGCCATCCGCCAGAGCGTGGCGCTCAAGCAGGGCCTGGGCGCCGACTTCAACGCGGCCGACATCTTCCTGCCCACGCTGCTGGCCACCTTCATCGCCTTGCTGGCCGGCGTGCTGGCGGTGGCCGTGTGCCAGCGCCTGCCGCTGTGGCGCGCGCGTTTCCTGCTGCCCGTGCTGGCGGTGGGCGGCCTGCTGGCGGCCGCCGTGGGGGGCATGGCCCGCCTGCCGGCCGATCAGGCCGCGCGCATCGCGGGGACCACGGGCGCGGCCGTGATCCTGGGGGTGGTGATGCTGTTCCTGCTGGCGGGCGCGTGGCGGCGCGTGAACGTCTACGAGGCCTTCATCGACGGCGCCAAGGACGGCTTCGGCGTGGCCATCCAGATCGTGCCCTACCTGATCGCCATCCTGGTCGCCGTGGGCCTGTTCCGCGCGGCGGGTTGCATGGACTTCCTGCTCGCGGGCATCGGCGCCGGGGTGTCGGCCTTGGGTCTGGACACCGACTTCCTGCCCGCGCTGCCTGTGGGCCTGATGAAGGTCTTCTCGGGCGCGGGCGCGCGCGGGTTGATGATCGACGTGATGCAGGTGCACGGCGTGGACTCCTTCGCCGGGCGCCTGGCGGCCATCGTGCAGGGGTCCACCGAGACCACGTTCTACGTGCTCGCGGTGTACTTCGGCAGCGTGGGCGTGCAGCGCACGCGCTACGCGCTGGCGTGCGCGCTGTTCGCCGACGCGGTGGGGCTGGTGGCGGCCATCGCCATCGGTTACGCGATGCTGCGCTGAGCCGGCCCCGGCCGCTTCAGGGCTGCTTGAAGTTCTTCGGCCCGCCGTTGACGCCCCAGGGCGTGCCGAAGCGGTCGGTGACCATGCCGAAGGTCTGCGCCCAGAAGGTCTCGCTCAGGGGCATGGTGACGTTGCCGCCCTCGCTGAGCGCCTGGAACACGCGCTGCGCCTCGGCGGGGGTGTCGAAGCTGATGGCCATCATGGCGCCCGCGATGCCCTTGAACTCCATGCCGGGCGGCGTGTCGCCGGCCATGATCGTGAAGCCGGGGTGCACCAGATGGGCGTGCATCACCAGCTTCTCGGCGCCCGGCGCGCAAGGGCCCATCTCGGGCGGCATGTCACCGTAGGTGAGCAGCGTTTCCAGCTTCGCGCCGAACAGCTTGGCGTAGAAGTTCATGGCTTCGGTGCAGTTGCCGTTGTAGGACAGGTAGGGGCTGAGCGAGGTCATGCGGGGTCTCCGGTTGGGGGTGATGAAGGCTGGGGGGATGGCCCCGGCAGGCTTCATGCCCACGACGGATGGGGACGCGGCGTTTCGACACCGGCGCGGGGGCGGGCCGACGAACGGTGCGGGAGCGGGGGGAGGGGAGGCCGGGAAGCCGGGAAGTGGGGTGGTGCCTCCGGCAGGAATCGAACCTGCATCTAGCGCTTAGGAGGCGCTCGTTCTATCCATTGAACTACGGCGGCGCGGGGAGCGGCGATTGTATCGGCGGGGTCCGCGCCGCCTGGTCGTGCGCAAGGCCTAGTCGTAGCGCAGCGTGAAGATCAGGTCGATGGCGTTCTCGCTGCCCGCGCGGGCGCGCACGGTCACGCGGCGCGACACGTCGTAGAACATGGACACGGTGCTCAGCGTGCCCGCCAGGCTGCGCTCGTAGCTCAGGTACAGGTTGTCGGCGATCTGTTTGCCCAGGGTGACGGCGGCCGAGGTGGAGCCGCTGTCGCCGGTGGCGCTGGCGCTGCTGCCGGTGAAGCTCAGCGTGTCCAGGCCCAGGGCCTGGGCCAGGCCGCCGTCGAGCGGGCCGCCGTCGCTGCCGGCCAGCAGGGCCAGCGCGGCCTGCTGCAGCACGGCGGCTTCGGCGCCGGCGCCGCTGGCCGGGCGGCCCAGCACGAGATAGGCCAGCTTCTCGCTGTCGGGCATCTCGGGGTCGGAGAACAGGCGCACGCGCGGCGCCTGCGCCGTGCCGGTGATCTGCACGCCCACGCGCTGCGCGGTGTTGGGGCGCACGGCGGTGATGTCGAGCAGGGGGTTGTCGTAGGCGCCGGCGAAGCCCAGCACGCCGGACTCGATGGCGAGCTGCTGGCCGTAGGCGCGGTAGGTGCCGCGCGCGGTGCGCACCTCGCCCACGATGCGCGGCGCCGGGTCGGGCGGGTTGGTGCGGATCTCCAACTGGCCGGCCAGGCGCGTCTGCAGGCCCTGGCCGCGCAGCTCGAAGGACGGGCCCAGGTCGACGGTGATGCGCACGTCGGGGACCACGGGCACGCCGCCGCGCCGGTCGATGGGGTACTCGGTGCCGCGCACCACCACATCGTCGCCCAGGCTGGGCGCGGCCTCGTCGGGCAGCACGATGAGGGCCTGGTCGGCGCGCAGCTGGCCGCGCAGCCGCAGGGCCGCGCCTTCCAGTCGAGCGCTGACTTGGCCGCTGACGGTGACGTTGCGGTCCGGGCGCGAGGAGGCGCGCAGCTGCTCGGCGCTCACGTCCAGCGCGATCAGGGGCTCGCGCACGGTGGCGCCGTCGCGCTGCACGCGGCGCCATTCGGCGCTGCCGGTGGCCTGCAGCACGCCGCCGCGCTCGGCGCCGCCGCGGCCTTCGAGGCGGAAGCGCTCGATGACGAGGCGCTCGCCCGCGAGCGTGGCGCGCAGCTCGCCGCCCCGGAACACGATGCCGTCGACCAGCGAGCGCAGGGCCAGGTCCTTGGCTTCCAGCAGGCCGGTCAGCTGCGGCGCGGCGCGGGTGCCGGCGATGTTGAACTCGGCGCCGAGGCTGCCGCGCACGCGCCAGCCCGGCGGCGCCAGCACGCTCCACACGCCCACCTCGGGCAGGCTGGCGCGCACGCGGCCCGACAGCGGCGCACTGTCGGGCCAGTGCCAGGCGCCGTGTGGGGCGTCGGGGGGGGCCAACTCGCTGCCCAGGTCGGCCTCGGCCTGGCCGAAGCGCTCGCTGTCCCAGCGCAGGCGCGCGCTGACGCGCCGGCCCTCGGTGCGCAGTTCGAGCTCGGCGGTCTTCACGCCGGCCTGGATGCGGTGCGCGCTGGCGCGCGGGTCGTCGAAGGCGCCCAGGGTCTGCACGGCGAGGTCGCCGCCGCGGCGCTGCAGCAGGGCGCTCAGGCGCGGCGGCTCGCTGGCCTGGGCCGGCAGGTTCAGGTCCCAGCGGCCGTCGAAGACCAGGTCGCCGCCCAGGCCGGCGCGCGCCAGGGCGCCTTCGGGGTCTTCCTCGCTGAGGGTGAGCGCGTCGGCCCAGGCCAGCGGCAGGCCTTCGATGCGTCCGCGCGTCTGCAGGGCGCCGCCGCGCCAGATGAGTTGCTCCCAGGCCAGGGTGACGGGGGCGGGCGCGGCGCCGCCGGCGCGCCTCGGCTGGGCGTGCAGGCGGGCACCGTCGAGTTCGGCGTCGATGGCCCCTGCGCGCGGCTGCCAGCGCGCGCGCAGGGGCGAGTCGCTGGTCAGCGTCCACGACACGGCGCCGCCGTTCCCGCCGGCCGTCGCCTGGCCTGCGCCTTGGCCGTTGCCGGTTGGCGTGGCCGACAGCCTGAGCCGGCTCAGGGCCAACTGGCCGCGCCGCGCGTCCAGCGGCAGGCCGATGAAGCCCAGCTCGCCGGCGGTGTCCAGCTCCGCGCGCCAGCCCGAGGCCTCGGCGCGCGTGCGCAGCGCCAGGGCCAGGGCCTCGGGCGGGCCCTGCACGGTGAGGCGCGTGGCGCCCAGTTCCAGGGCCAGGGGGGCATCGCCGCCACGGGCCAGGCGCAGGCGCTCGGTGCCCAGGCTCAGGTCCAGGCGCGGCGCGGCGGCGCGGCCCGGCCCGGGGAAGCCGAAGGCGCCCAGGCCGCCCTGCCAGCGCAGGCGGGCTTGCGCCTGGCCCTCGGCTTGCCCGTCGGCCAACGCCGCCAGGACCGTTTTCAGGTGGTCGCCGAGCAGCGGCGCCTCGCCCAGGGCGCGCACCCAGGCCAGCAGGCGCGCGCCGTCGGCCAGGTCCAGGTTCAGCTCGCCCTGGCCTTGCGCGTGCGCGAGCAGGCCGCTCCAGCGCGCGCGCAGGCCCGGCAGCGTGGCGTCGAGCGAGCCCTCCGCCAAGGGGCGCGCGGTGTCGATGCGGCCTTGGGCGTTCAGCACGCCGTCGAGCGCGTCGAGGCGCGCCTGGCGCAGGGTGAGCTGGCCCTGGCCGGGCGTGTCGCCGGGCTGCCAGCGGCCTTGCAGCAGCAGTTCGCGCAGGCGCCAGGCCTCGGCCGCGCTGCGGCGGGGCTGGCGGCCGGCGGGCGCCACGCGGGCGTCGATGTCGATGGCGGGGTGGGCGGCGTTCGGGTCGACGGCGCGGGCGTCGACGCGGGCGTCCAGGGCGGCCGGCGCCAGCGCGCTCCAGGCCAGGGCGGGGTTCAGGCCACTGGCGCGCAGCTGGCCCCGCCAGTCGCCCAGGGCGGAGGCGGCGCCCTCGGCGGGGGCGTCGCGCCGGCCCTCGGCCCGCACGCGGCCGCCGGCCAGGGCGGCGTCCAGGCGCTCCAGGGTCCAGCGCGCGCCGCTCTGCACCACCTCGGCGTCGATGGACTCCAGCGGCAGCCGGCGCCGGTCCAGCGGGCCGGCCGATTCGTTGGCCAGCGCCAGTCGCGCGCGCCAGTCGGCGCCGTCGGGTCGGGCCTGGGCGGTGCCGGTGAGCGCGGTGGTGGGGGCCTGGGGCCACAGCAGCGCCAGGTTCAGGCGGAACAGGCGCAGGTCGGCTTCGGCCAGGGGCTGAGGGGCCCAGGGGCGCAGGCGCGCGGTGCCGGCCAGGGTGGGGGTGGCCTCGGCGCGGCCCACGGGTTCGATCTGCGCGACCAGGTCGAGCGCGGCGCCGGCGCCGGCCAGCGCGCCCTGGGCGGTGGCGCGCGCGCGCAGGTCGAGGCGCCCGCCTTCGGGCACCTCGGCGCTGAGTTCGCCTTCGGCCTGCAGGCGCAGCGGCATGGGCGCCTGCGCGCCCAGCGTGGCCTGGGCGCTGTAGCGGCCCTCGGCCCATTGCAGCGAGCGCAACAGCAGGGTGTGCGCCTGTTCGGGCCCATTGCAGCGAGCGCAACAGCAGGGTGTGCGCCTGTTCG
>NZ_MKSS01000328.1:0-7341 GCF_001897365.1 Hydrogenophaga sp. 70-12 | reverse complement strand
CTCGGGGCTGGCGTCCCAGCGCTCGCCGAACTTGCTGCAGCCCATGCCGAGGATGGCGACCTTGTCCTTGATGCCTTGTGCCATGCTGTTCTCCTTCAGGTCTTGGACGCGCCACGCACCGGCGTGGCCTTCCAGAAGTACCGCGTGAAGCCGCGGCGGTCGTCGACGTCCTTGACGCGGAACACCATCTCCATGGCGGTGCCGCTGTCCACCTCGCCCACCTCCAGGTCGGTGAAGTCCATGAGGATGCGACCGCCGCCCTCGAAGTCGATCTGGCCGTAGTGGTGCGGCGGCGCCGGGTGCCAGGACAGGTACTCGGCCGACCAGCTCAGGATGCGCGCGGGCCGGTCGGCCAGCGGGTGGGGCTTTTGCGTGTCCTGCAGGGGCTGGGCGTCGTACGTCAGGCGCGAGGGCGGGAAGTGCACGCTGCCCGTCACCTCACAGCGGCCGGCCACCAAGGCCTGCAGCGCGCGGTGGTGGCGCCAGGCGGTCGACAGCGCGGTCTTCTTGTCCTGCTCGCCGCGCATGCCGCGCTCCAGCTGCAGCTGGCCCTTGAAGGAGAGGAAGCGCGTGTAGTGGCGCTCCTCCACGCCGCGCGCCAGCCATTCGCCCACGCCACGCGCGGGCTTGAAGCCATCGATGGCCTCGGTGACGCGGAACACCAGGGCCTGCGCGCCGCTGCCGAACTGCGCCAGCACGATGCGCTGGCCAGGCCGCGCGCGCTCCAGCAGCTGCGCGAGCAGCAGCAGGCCGTGCGGAACGCCGCTGTCGCCCACGCTGTCGCCCAGGTTGTCCACCACCGCCTCGGCGCGGATGCCGCAGGCCTTGGCCAGTTGCTGGTCCATCTTGGCGAAGGTGGTGGGGAAGATGAAGTGGTCGACCTCGGCGGCGGCCACGCCGGCCTGGGCCAGCGCCGCCTGCACCGCGCGCGGCACCAGCTTGGTGATGCCCTCGTCGCGCACCCAGCGCTCTTCCCAGTGGTAGTCCAGGTCCTCGCCGGCGGCGCGGAAGTGGTCCACGAAATCGGCCGTGACGGTGCCCGCGCCCAGGTACTCGGCGAGCACGTTCTGCGTGCCCACCAGCAGGGCGGCGGCGGCGTCGCCGTACTCCAGCTCCTGCGCGCTGGCCGCGCGCGTGCGGCGGTTGTCGGCGGCCAACACCAGGGTGTCGCCGCCGCCGGCCTGAACGCGCGCCACGGCCTGCGTGAAGGCCGAGAGCGCCGCGCGCTGCGTGCCGCCCAGGTCCAGGGCCTCGATGCCCTCGTCGAGATCGAGCGCGCCGGCCACCACGGCCGCATTCAGGCGCTCGGCGAAGGGCAGCGTGTCGCTGGCCAGCAGCAGGGCGCGCACGGTCGATCGGTCCCGCTGGCCGACCGGGCCCAGGCAGTCGCGCGCGGCGGCCACGGCCAGGGTGATGCTGTCCTCGTCCCAGTGGGCGAAGGCGCGCGTGCCCTTGCGGCCACCGAACTGCGGGGCGTACCAGGCGTTGGCCTGCGCCGCCGCCTGGCGCGACAGGCGCAGGCGCGGCACGTAGCCGCCATAGGCGGTGATTCCGATCATGCTGAGGTGTCTCCGGAAGTGGGGCGCCCCAGGTGGGACGCGAGAAAGCGGCCGCCCTCGGCCAGCGCGTCGCGCGCCTCGGGCAGTTCGTCGGGGAATTGCTGGAAGACGTGGACCATGCCGGGCCAGGCCTGGCAGCGCGCCTGGCCACCGGCGGCGTTCACGCGGCGCGCGAAGGCCTCCGAGTCGCTGAGCACGGTCTCGCGATCGCCCACCTGCAGCAGCAGGGGCGGCAGCGCGGCCAGGGCCTGTTCGTCGGCGTACAGCGGTGAGACCAGCGGGTCACGCGCATCGCCGTCGGGGCCGAGGGCGTTGCGCGCCATCGCCAGGATCATGGGGCGCTGGTGGATGGGGTCGGCGCCGGCACGGGTCTCGTAGCTCTCGCCGGTGGCGGCGAGGTCGGTCCAGGCCGACATGAGGAAGGCCGCGGCCGGCAGGGCATCGCCCCGGCCGTGCAGCGCCAGCAGCGCGCCCAGGGCCAGGCCACCGCCCGCCGAGTCGCCCGCGAGCGCGGTGTCGCGCGCCGCGAGGCCCTGGCCGCGCAGCCACTGCAGCACCGCCAGCGCGTCCTGCAGCGGCGCCGGGTAGCGGTGCTCGGGCGCGAGGCGGTAGTCCACGCCCAGCACGCGCGTGCCGGCGGCGGCCGACAGGCGCGCCATCAGCTCGCGGTGCGAGCGCAGCGAGCCGACCTGGAAACCGCCGCCGTGGAAGTAGACGATGGCGCGGTCGGTGCGCGCGCCGGGCGCGGTGACCCAGGCGCAGGGCACGCCGCCCGCGGTCAGCGGCTCGAACGCGGCCTCGCCGGTGGCGTCAAAGAGCCGGTCCCAGTCGGCGCGCATCTGCGCCACGGGGGTGTCGCGGCGCCAGCGGCCGTAGACCGCTTTCACGCGGGCGACGACGGTCTCGACCGAGGACGGCGATGAGGTCCGATCCGGCGCCGGGCCGCCCCCGGCCGGATCGGCCCCCTCGGCGGGCAGCGGCGGAGCGTGGTGGTCCTGTGTCATGCGCCGCACCCCATGCCACCCGAGACGCCCAGCACCTCGCCGGTGACGTAGGCCGCGCCTTCGGAGGCGAGGAACGCCACGGCCGAGGCCACCTCCTCGCCGGTGCCGAGCCGACCCGCGAGCGTGGCCTGGGTCATGCCGTCCAAGAGTTTGTCGCCGCCCTGCGCCACGGCCTGGCGCAGCAGCGGCGTGTCGATCGGCCCCGGCGCCACCACGTTGGCCGTGATGCCCTTGCGGCCGTTCTCGCGTGCGATGGAGCGCGTGAAGGCGATCACCCCGCCCTTGGCCGCCGCGTACACCGAGCCGCCGCGCGAGCCGAGCCGGCCCGCTTCCGAGGCCACGTTGACGATGCGGCCGAAGCCGCGCGCCTGCATGCCCGGCAGCACCGCGTGCGTCGTGTTGAGCACGGCCTCCAGGTTCACCGCCAGCAGGCGGCGCCAGTCGGCCGGCGTGGTGTTCGTGAAGAAGGCGTGCTGGTCCACGCCCGCGTTGTTCACCAGCACATCGAAGGGGCCGAGTTCGGCCACCACCGCGTGCACGCGGTCGAAGTCGCAAACGTCCAGCGCCACGGCGCGGGCGCCGGTCGCTTGCGCGAGGCGCCGGGCGGCCTCGGCCTGCCGGTCGGCGATGAGCACGTCCAGGCCATCGGCCGCGAGGCGGCGCACGATGGCCTCGCCGATGCCGCTGGCGCCCCCGGTGACCAGGGCGCGCCGTCGCGCGGTCTTGTCAATGGCCATTCAACGCCCCGTGAAACGCGGCGTGCGTTTCTCAATCACCGCCGCCAGGCCCTCGCGCGCGTCGGCCATGCCGGACAGCAGGGCCTGGATGTGGTTCTCCTCGGGCATGGCGGCTTCCACGCCCTGGCCGATGCCGTTCCACAGCAGGCGCTTGGTGTTGGCCAGCGCGGCCGGCGCGCCGGCCGCCAGCTGGCGCGCGAGCGACCAGGCCTCGTCCATCAGGCGCTCGTCGGCCACCACGCGCGTGACCAGGCCCATGTCCTGGGCCTCGGCCGCGGTGATCGTGGGGTTGAGCATCAGGATCTCCATCGCGCGGCGAAAACCCACGAGCTGCGTGAGCGTGACCGACACGCCCGCGTCGGGCACCATGGCCACGCGCGTGGCGCCGGCCAGGAAGCGCGTGGACTCGCCAGCCACCACGAAGTCGGACGAACACACCAGGCCCATGCCGCCGCCGCCGGCCGCAAAGCCTTGCACCGCCGCCACCACCGGCGGGTTCAGCCGGATCAGGGCGGCCGTGGCGAGCTGCAGCAGCGCCGTCGCGACGCGGATGTAATCGGGCAGCGCCTCGCCCTTGGCCAGGAAGGTGTGCACATCCCCCCCGGCGCAGAAGTGCGGGCCATCGCCCGTCAGCAGCACCGCGCGCACGCGACCCTCGCCGTGGATGCGCAGAACCGCTTCGTGCAGCGCGCGCAGCAGCTCCACGTTCAATCCATTGGCGGCCTCGGGCCGCGCCAGCCGCAGGTGGGCCACGCCGTCGGCGTGCAGCGCCAGGCGTACCGGGCCCTCGCCCACCAGCAACTCGGATGCCGTCTCTTGGCTCATCGTTCGCCTCCGTTCGCGGGATTCAGATCAGGAAGGCCATGGAGTACAGCGCGTCCTGGTTGTTCACCAGGGTCACGGTCTTGCGCGCCATGCGCAGCTGGCCGTCCATGCGGCGCAGGCGGTACTCGGTGCGCGCGGCCCAGAGCACATCGCCGCGCGTCTGGTTCTCGAAGATCAGCACGTTGCTGCCCACGCTGAGTTCGCGGCCGTCGTCCTCCAGCACCTCGATGTTGGAGATCAGGCGGCGCAGGCGCGACTGCGGCGTCTGGCTGAAGCGCTTGCCCGTGTGGAACTGGCGGATGCGCAGCGCGATGCGCGAGCGGTTGTCGTAGATGATGGACATCACCTTCTCGGGGTCGCCACCGTCACCGTTCGCGGGCACCCAGTAGACGCCGTCGTCCGTCCACAGCGACTCCCAGTCGTCGTAGCGGTGCTCGTCTTGCAGGCGCGCTTCGTGGTAGACGAACTGCGTGACGTCTTCCAGCGTGGCGCGTTGTTCGCTCGTCATGGGCATCACGCGGCCTCCATGGTGGCGCGGTAGTGGCGCCAGATGCCGCGGCTGGGCACCTCGTCCGTGTTGTCGCCGATCAGGAAGCCGTCGGCGTCGCGGCGCTCGCGGTGCTTGCCCCGGCCCAGGAACAGCCACTCGGGATTGCGCATCCGCACACCCATCTGGGTGCGTTCGTACATCTCGGCGTCGTCGGCCAACAGGAAGCCGGCCGGGCCCACCGAACCCATGGTCTGCTGGCGCATGCGCCGGTTCAGGTCGGGCGCGCCCTTGAACTGCAGCGCGGTCACGTGCTGCACGGTCTCGTCCACCGACAGCGGCTGGATCACGAAGATCTGGATCTCCGCGATGAACAGGTTCGGGTAGATCATGATGTGCGGCGTGCCGTCGATCATGATCTTGCGCGCCTTCTCCTCGCCGTAGGCCCCGTTCATCTTCGCGGTGTACTCGGGCAGCTTGTCGACCGTGGTGCCGAACCAGGACAGCGGCACGTCGCGCTTTCGGAACTCGGGGCGCAGGTCGTTCTCGGTGTGGCCGTTGCCGAAGTCGCGCGACACCGCCGTGGACTCGGCGCTGTAGAGCGAGCCGATGCCGCTCTGCGCCACCTCGAAGATGGAGGCGTGCACGAAGGACGGGTGGTAGCCGTCGGTCTCGTTCTCGACCAGGAACTTCCAGTTGGCCTTGACCTTGTGCTTGAGGAAGCCGGCGGTGATCTCCACCTCGCCCTCGGGCGAGGTCTCGCACAGCGCATCGATGGACTTCATGGCCGCGCCCAGGTGCTCTTCCAGGCTGGGGCCCTCGGCCGCCATGGAGCCGAAGACGAAGCCGCGGTAGCTGGCCACGCGCGCGACCTTGCCCAGGCCGTAGTCGCCCCGGTCCACGCCCTCGTAGCCCGAGGGAAAAGGCCAGCCCTTGAGCGCGCCGTCGTTGGCGAAGGTCCAGCCGTGGTAGGGGCAGGTGAAGGAGCGCGCGTTGCCCTGCTCGGTCATGCACACGCGGTTGCCGCGGTGCGGGCAACGGTTGTGCAGCAGGTGGATCGTGCCGTGGCGGTCGCGCGTCATGATGACCGGCTCGGGGCCGATGGATTTCATGACGTAGTCGTTGGCGTTCGGTACCTCGCTCTCATGCCCCACGTAGACCCAGGTGCGGAACCAGATCTTCTGCAGTTCGGCCTGGTAGATGGCGGGGTCGGTGTAGAGCGAGCCGTGCACGTGCTCGTCGCGCACGAGCTGGTCCCAGCGCGGCTCGGCGGCGGGCGCGCTGGCGATGGGGATCACGGGGGCGCAGTGGTCCAATTCGGGGTCCTCCGTTGGGGATGGAATGTGTGTTGTCCGGTGCCTCGGTTGGTGAAATAATAGTCCGACGAGACGGACTATGTCAAACCGCCGTCTCGGGGTTTTCACCAAGGACGATTCACCCATGCCCACCGTTGTTTTCATCGACCCCCACGGCAGCGAGCACGCGGTCGAGGCCCCCGAAGGCCGCAGCCTGATGCAGGTCGCGATCGACCACGCCGTGCCCGGCATCCTGGGCGATTGCGGTGGCGTGTGCAGCTGCGCCACCTGCCATGGCTACGTGGACCCGGCCTTCCTCGACCGCTTGCCCCCGCGTTCGGAGACCGAGGTCTTCATGCTCGAAGGCGTGCCCGACCTGCGCGGCAACAGCCGCCTGTGCTGCCAGATCCGCATGCAGCCCGCGCTGGCGGGCATGCGCATCCAGCTGCCGGACGAGCAGGTCTGATGCACGGCATCGCCCTCGCCCGCAGCCTGCTGTTTCTGCCCGCCGACCGGCTGGAGCGCCTGCCCCAGGCGCTCGCCAGCGGCGCGCACGCGCTGGTCATCGACCTCGAGGACGCGGTGGCGCCCGAGCGCAAGGCCGGCGCGCGCGAGGCACTGGCGCGCCTGTGGCCCTCGCTGGACGCCAGCGTTCGCTCGCGCCTGCTGGTGCGGCTCAATGCCCCGGCCACGCCCTGGCACGCGGACGACGCGGCCCTGCTCGTGGCGCTGCAGGGCCTGGGCGCGGTGATGCCCGCCAAGGTGGAAGCGCCCGCCGACCTGCTGCGCCTGTTCGCCGCCTTCCCCGCGCGCCGCTGGCTGCCGCTGATCGAGTCGGCCCAGGGCCTGTCGCGGATCGATGCCATCGCGCGCGTGCCCGGCGTCTTGCGCCTGGCCTTTGGCCACCTGGATTTCCAGTCCGACCTCGGCATGGACTGCGAGAGCGACGAGGCCGAACTGGCGCCGGTGCGCCTGTCTTTCGTCATGGCCTCGCGCCGCGCCGATCTGGCGCCACCCGTGGACGGCGTGACCACGGCGCTCCAAGACAACGAGCGCCTGAGCGCCGATGCGCGCCGCGCGCGCCGCTTCGGCTTCGGCGCCAAGCTGTGCATCCACCCGGCCCAGGTCGCCCCGGTCAACGCGGCCCTGGGGCCCAGCGAGGAACAGCGCGCCTGGGCGCGGCGCGTGCTGGCGGCGGCCGCCGCGCACGGGGAAGGGGCCTTCCGTTTCGAGGGCGCCATGGTGGACGCCCCGGTGCTGGCGCGCGCGCGCCGCTTCGCCCAAGACATCAACCCGCAGGAGAACGCATGAAGATTCTGGTGCCCGTGAAACGGGTGGTCGACTACAACGTCAAGGTCCGCGTGAAAAGCGATGGCAGCGGCGTCGACATTGCCAACGTGAAGATGTCGATGAACCCGTTCGACGAGATCGCGG
>NZ_MKSS01000327.1:0-7330 GCF_001897365.1 Hydrogenophaga sp. 70-12 | reverse complement strand
CAGCCTCAACTGGGGCGACGTGGAGTGGATCAAGAAGCGCTGGGGCGGCAAGCTCATCCTCAAGGGCATCCAGGACGTGGAGGATGCCCGCCTGGCCGTGCAGACCGGCGCCGACGCGCTGATCGTGAGCAACCACGGCGGGCGCCAGCTGGACGGCGCGCAAAGCAGCATCGAGGCCCTGCCCGCCATCGTGGATGCCGTGGGCGGCCAGATCGAGGTGCACATGGACGGCGGCGTGCGCAGCGGTCAGGACGTGCTGAAGGCGCGCGCCCTGGGCGCGCGCGGCTGCTACATCGGCCGCGCCATGCTCTACGGCCTGGGCGCCCTGGGCGAGCAAGGCGTGAGCAAGGCGCTGGAGATCATCCACAAGGAGCTCGACCTGACCATGGCCTTCTGCGGCCACACCAACATCGAGTCCGTGGACAAGTCCATCCTGCTGCCGGGCAGCTACCCGACGGCCTGACGACGGCCCGAGGCGGCGCGCTCAGCGCAGCTCGTACACGAAGGTGCTGACCACGCGCAGGCGCTTCTCGCGCGAGCTGCCGTCGTCGTAGTCGCTGCCGGCGGCGCCGCTGATCTGGATCACACCCTGGTTGGCGCTCTTGAGCGCGCCCAGCTGGGCGCCGGCCTCGGCGGCGAACTTCTCGGCCTGCTCGCGCGCGTTGCGCGTGGCCTCGGCCAGCAGCGGGGCCTTCACGTCGTTGAAGCCGCGCAGCTGGAACTGCGGGCCGCCATGGCCGTTGCCTTCGCCGCCCAGTTGCACGCCGGCCTGGATCAGCGGGTCCACCGCCAGCGCCGCGGCCTGCACGTCCGCCACACGCGCGGATTTCACGATCACCTGTCCCGTGCCATTGAAGCGCAGCGGCTGGTTGCCCGAGCCGTACTCGCGCGCGAACAGGTCCTGCACGCCGAGCGGGCGCACCTCGATCTCCTCGTCCTTGAAGCCGCGCTGCTTGAGGAAAGCCACCACCGCGTCGCGGTCGCCCGCCAGCGCCTTCTGCACATCGCCAAAGGCGTTGCCGCCGCGCCGGAAACCCAGGGTCCAGACGGCGAAATCGCTCTCCACGTTCTTCTCGGCCAGGCCCTTGACGGTGACGCTGCGGTCGGCCAGGCGGAAGCGCTCCAGGCCGTGGCTGACGGCCAGGCCGGCGATGGCGACGCCCGCGCCGACCAGCGCGGCCGCGAGCAAACGGGTGAGGGGATGCGTCATGGGGTCCTCCGACGGTGGCACACCGGACAGCCGGTGCAAACGACATACCCGGGCATGGTAAGCCGGCTACGATGGCCGGCTTGAAACCCGAGCGCCGCATCGCCCACCTCGACATGGACGCCTTCTTCGCGTCCGTGGAGCTGCTGCGCTACCCGCAGCTCAAGGGCCTGCCCATGGTCATCGGCGGCGGGCGCCGGCGCGAGACCGCCATGTTCGAGCGCCTGCGCGAGGCCTTCCCCGACACCGACTGGGGCCCCGGCACGCTGGACCGCATCCCGGTGGCGTTCTTCCCCCGCCTGAGCGAGTACGCGGGCCGCGGCGTGGCCACCACCGCCACCTACGCGGCGCGCCAGTTCGGCGTGGGCTCAGCCATGGGCCTGATGAAGGCCGCCAAGCTCTGCCCGCAGGCCATCCTGCTGCCGGTGGACTTCGACGAGGTCAAGCGCCTGTCGCGCACCTTCAAGCGCGTGATCACCGAGATCGCGCCGGTGATGCAGGACCGCGGCGTGGACGAGGTCTACATCGACTTCACCGAGGTGCCCGGCGGCCAGCGCGAGGGCGGGCGCGTGCTGGCGCGGCTCATCCAGAAAAGCATCTTCGAGGCCACGGGCCTGACCTGCTCCATCGGCGTGGCGCCCAACAAGCTGCTGGCCAAAATGGCCAGCGAGTTCAACAAACCCAACGGCATCAGCATCGTGCACGCCGGGGACCTGCAGCGCCTGATCTGGCCCCTGCCCTGCCGCAAGGTCAACGGCGTGGGCCCCAAGGCCGACGCCAAGCTGCAGTCCTTCGGCATCCACACCATCGGCGAGCTGGCCGCGCGCGAGCCCGATTGGTTGATCGCAAACTTCGGCAAGAGCTACGGCGCCTGGCTGCACGAGGTGGCCTGGGGCCGCGACGACCGCCCCGTGGTGACCGAGAGCGAGCCCGTGGGCATGAGCCGCGAGACCACCTTCGAGCGCGACCTGCACGCCGTGCACGACCGCGCCGAGCTCGGCGCCATCCTCACCGAGCTGTGCGAGCAGGTGGCCGGCGACCTGCAGCGCAAGGGCTACCTGGCGCGCACCATCGGCATCAAGCTCACCTACGTGGGCTTCACCAAGGTCACGCGCGACCTCACGCTGGACGAGCCCACGGCCGACGCCGCCACCATCCGCCGGGCGGCCGGCCTGTGCCTCAAGCGCGTGGACCTGACGCGGCGCTTGCGCCTGCTGGGCGTGCGCTCGTCCAAGCTGGTCAAACCGGGGACAGACGGCCCCGCGGCGCCCGACCAGAATGCCCGCCACCCCAAGCCCCGAGACAAGGCCCACCGCGATGACCACACCGACCTGCTTTTCCCTGAGCTGGACTGAGCCCGACGTGGCGCACCTGGCGCTGAACCGCCCCGAATCGCTCAACACCATGGGGCCCACGTTCTGGCGCGAACTCGACGGGCTGCTGCGCGAGATCCACGACGAGGGTCGGGCACGCGCCCTGGTCATCAGCAGCACCGGCAAGCACTTCAGCGCCGGCATGGCGCTGGAGACCTTCGGCGGCGCCATCACCCTGGACGACCGCAGCCCCGAGGGCCGCGCCGCGGTCTTCGACCTGCTGGCCCAGATGCAGGCCACCTTCACGCGGCTGGAAACGCTGCGCGCGCCAGTCATCTTCGCCATCCAGGGCGGCTGCGTGGGCGGCGCGGTGGACATGGTCACCGCCGGCTGCATCCGCTACGCCTCGGCCGACGCCTTCTTCTGCATCCAGGAAATCAACATCGGCATGGTGGCCGACGTGGGCACGCTGCAGCGCCTGCCCAAGCTGATCCCGCTGGGCCTGGTGAAGGAGCTGGCCTACACCGGGCGGCGCCTGCCGGCCGCGCGCGCCCAGGCCCTGGGCCTGGTGAACGAGGTCTTCGACAGCCACGCCGCCACGGTGGAGGCCGCGCTGCAGTGCGCGCGCGAGATCGCCAGCAAGCCGCCGGTGGCCATCTGGGGCACCAAGCAGGCGGTGAACTACGCGCGCGACCACTCGGTGGACGACAGCCTGCGCCAGATGGGCTGGCTGCAGGGCGCGATCTGGAGCAACGCCCAGGTGGGCGAGGCCATCGTGGCGGCCAAGGAGCGGCGCGCCGGCCGGTTCGCGCCGCTGGCGCCGCTCAAGTCCTTCCTGGACGCCGAGTGACACCCGCCCCGCCGTGCTGACGCTGCTGAACCCGCGCCACGCCGAACACGCCGGCCGCCAGGAGATGTTCCGGGGCCGGCTGGTGGCCAGCCATGAGAGCCCGGCGCGCCTGGAGCATGTGCTGGCGGAGCTGCGCCGCCGCCCGCTGGGCGAGCTGCGCGAGCCCGCCCTGGACGAGGCCACGCTGATGCCCGCCGTGCGGGCCGTGCACGAGCCGCGCTACCTCGACTTCCTGCGCACCGCCTGGGACGACTGGGTGGCGCTGGACCCGGCCAACGCGGGCCTCGACGCCCTGCCCTCGGTCTGGCCGCTGCCCAACCGGCACGGCTTCCGGCAGGACGGCTGGCCCGACAACATCGCCGCGCGCCTGGGCCAGTTCGCTTTCGATTCGGGCACACCGCTCACCGCCGGCAGCTGGCGCGCCGCGCTGGGCGGCGCCGCCTGCGCCCTGGCCGCCGCCCAGGCCGTGCTGGCCGGCGAGCGCGCCGCCTTCGCGCTCACGCGCCCGCCGGGCCACCACGCGGGCCCGGGCTTCTACGGCGGCTACTGCTTCCTCAACAACGCCGCCATCGCCGCGCAGGCGCTGCGCGACGGCGGCCACGCCCGCGTGGCCGTGCTGGACGTGGACTACCACCACGGCAACGGCACGCAGACCGTGTTCTACGAGCGCGCCGACGTGCTCACGCTCTCCCTGCACGGCGACCCGCGCACCGAGTACCCCTTCTTCCTGGGCCACGCCGACGAGCGCGGCGCCGGCGCGGGCGAGGGCTTCAACCGCAACTGGCCGCTGCCACGCGGCACGGCGCTGGCGGCCTGGCGCGCCGCGCTTGACCAGGCCTTGCAGGCCGTGTCGGACGTTGGCGCCACTGCCCTGGTGGTGCCGCTCGGCCTGGACACCTTCGAGGGCGACCCGATCTCGGGCTTCCGACTGCGCTCGGCCGACTACGCGGGCATCGGCGCGGCGCTGGCGTCGCCGGGATTGCCTACCCTCTTCACCTTCGAAGGTGGCTACGCGGTGGCCGAAGTGGGTGTCAATGCGGTGAACCTGCTCGAAGGCTTCGAGCGCGCGGCTTAAAGCCGCGCGGGAAAAAGCGCCCTGCGGCGATCCTCCGTCCGCAGGGCAAAAGGGGCGCCCGCCCGCCGGGCCGCGCCCCTGAGGGGACCTCGGAGCGGCGGGGGCTCAGGCGGCCTTGTAGAAGATGTAGTCGGCGCGGTACTGGACCACCTGCTTCGCGCCCAGGTTGGCCGCGCCACAGGCCATGGCCGGCGCCACGCCGCCCACGGTGGCCACCCGCTGGACGTAGGTCACGCCTTGCATGGCGCCCATGCCCATGGCCGGGTTGGCCTTGACCAGCTGCAGGGGAATGTTGCCGCTGCCGCCGGGGGCCACGGCCAGTTGCGTGCCGGTGATCTTGGAGCCGTCCATGGACTCCCAGGTGGCGGGCGGGCCGTAGTACTTGCCGACCTGCTTGCCACCGCGGTCCATCAGGCGGGCGTCGGGGCCAGCGAAGACCCATTCGAACTGGCCCGCCATGCCCTGTTTGGCGCGGCATTCGTAGGTGATGTCGCCCGCGCCCACGGTCTCCATGGCCACGCGGTGGCCGGCGGGCACCTTCACCGCGTCGGGCAGGCCCGCCTGCGAGAACACCATGGGCTGGCCCCCCATCGAAGAGGCGCAGGCGGTCATGGCGAGAACGGCCGAAGCGGCCAGGGTGGTCTTGAGGATCATGGAAATACTCCGGTCAAAGGTTGGGGAGAGAAAGCCGGGCGGGTGCATGGCCCACCCGTGTTGGAATGGGTCTCAGGCGCCGAACGACAGGGCGTTCGCGGGCAAGGGCCGACCCAGCGCGCTGCTGAGCACGGTGAAGTGCATGGTCTCGTCGGCGGCCAGCCGCGCGGCCACCTGGGCCAGCGCGCGGTCGCTCAGCGGCGGAATCACGCTGAGGTAGGCATTGGTCGCGCCCAGCTCCAGGCGCGCGGCCAGCGACAGCACGTCGGCCTGGCTCTTCAGCGAATCGGCCTTGAGGTCCCTGGCGTACTCATCGAGCTTCTTTTCCGCCACGGCCTGGCCACCGAGCTTGCGGATGGTGGCGGCCAGGGCGTCGCGGTGCGCCTTGTGGTGGCCCTGGAACTGCACCGCCACGTCGAGCACGGGCTTTTGCAGCAGGCCGCTGCCCGCGCCGAGCTGGTAGGCGTTGATGGCCTCGTGCTCCAGGCCGAGCGCGATGTTGAGGATGTCGACGTCCTTGGCGACGTCGGCCTTCATGCCCTGGGCCAGGGCGGGCCGCCCGGCGAGCATCGCCAGGCCGACAGCGGACAGGGTGGCGCCGGTGCGCAGGAAGGCGCGGCGTGGATCGATGGAGGTGCTCATGGTCTTGTCTCTCGCAGTGGGTTTGAGGAGGGGGAGCGGCGGCCGTCGACACCCATACGCAGGCCGGCCCCGCACCGGATTCAGCGAACCCGACTGTTTTGCTGGGTTGTGCGCATCCGCACGGTGGCGTTGAATCCACACGGGAAACACCGGCGTAGTGGTGGATGCAAACGCCCCCACAATGCGCCGCATGAGCGCCGACCCCGACGAACTCCTCATGGACCTGATCGATCGCATCGCCCAGCGCGACGAGGCCGCGCTGAAGGCGCTCTACGACCTCACCGCGCGCAAGCTCTACGGGCTGTCGCTGCGCGTGCTGGGCTCCGCGGAGGCGGCGGAGGACGCGCTGCAGGAGGCCTACCTGCAGGTCTGGCGCAGCGCGGGCGACTACCGCGCCACACTGAGCCCGCCCATGGCCTGGCTGGGCCTGATCGTGCGCAGCCGCTCACTGGACCTGCTGCGCCGCCGCGCGGCCGATCGCGCCCACCTCACGCAGGAGCTCGACGAGGTCCTGGCCGACACGCTGCCCGGCGACGCGCCCAACCCCATGGACACCAGCCTGGCGAGCCAGCAGGCCTGGGCCATGCACCAGTGCCTGGGGCAACTGGAGAACAAGCAGCGCGAAGTGATCAGCCTGGCCTACCTGCGCGACCTGAGCCACGGCGAGCTGGCCGAGCGCCTGGCGCTGCCGCTGGGCACCGTCAAGACCTGGATCCGCCGCGGCCTGGACAAGCTGCGCGACTGCATGGCCCGTTTCGC
Source organism: Hydrogenophaga sp. 70-12 (assembly GCF_001897365.1). Taxonomy (NCBI): domain Bacteria; kingdom Pseudomonadati; phylum Pseudomonadota; class Betaproteobacteria; order Burkholderiales; family Comamonadaceae; genus Hydrogenophaga; species Hydrogenophaga sp. 70-12. Next base: position 830 of record NZ_MKSS01000327.1, on the reverse strand, counting down.
CTGAGGCCCGCGCCATGCAACTGCACCGCCACCCCGAACTGCTGCAGCGCCTGGCCGCCGCGCACGCCCTGGGCACGCTGCGCGGCGGCGCGCGGCGCCGCTTCGAGGCCATCGCGCGCGAACAGCCCGCGGTGCGCGCGGCCGCCATCGAATGGCAGACCCGCGTGGCCAGCCTCAACGAACTGCAGGCGGGCGCCGAGCCCGGGCCGCAGGTGTGGACGCGCATCCAGAACCTGGTGCGCGCCGACGCCGAGGGCGCCGCCCTCGCGAAGCAGCGCCAGGAGGCGGCGGTGGCGCCGGCCACGGGTTGGTGGCACAGCCTGGCGCTGTGGCGCGGCGCAGGATTGGCCGGACTGTGCGCGGTGGCGCTGGCGCTGGCGCTGCTGCCCGCGCTGCGCGGCGAACTGGACCGGCGCGGCGCCGAAGTGGCCGCGCTGCAGCGCCAGCTGCTGGCCACCCCCGACGTGCGCTACGTGTCCGTGCTCAACGACGACCAGGCCCGGCCGGCGGTGCTGATCACCTTCGACCCCAAGCACAACCGCCTGAGCCTGCAGCGCGTGGGCGGCTACCAGGAAGCGGCCGACCGTTCGCTGCAGCTCTGGGCGCTGCCGCCGGGCGCGGCGCCCCGCTCGCTGGGCGTGCTCACGCCCGAGCGCCTGCTGCAGCTGGCGGCCAGCGAAAGCGCGGTGCGCGAAGTGCCCGCGCTGGCCATCAGCCTGGAACCCCTGGGTGGCGTGCCCAGCGAGCGCGGCCCCACCGGGCCGGTGCTGTTCCACGGGCCGCTGATCCACAAGCAGATCTGAGGCGACCAAAGAAAAAAGCCGGCGCGA
>NZ_MKSS01000326.1:0-1305 GCF_001897365.1 Hydrogenophaga sp. 70-12 | reverse complement strand
CGGCGAAAGCGCGAGTCGGTGGCCCACAGGCGCGGCCACACGAACAGGCCCAGCACGCACAGCGCGCCCAACAGCAGCGCCCAGGGGTTGACGGTGTCCAGGTGGCGGCCCATGGTGGCCATCTGGCCGAAGAAGTTGGCCGGCATGTGCGGCACGCGCAGGCCCAGCAGGTCGCGCAGCTGCGACAGCGCGATCAGCACCGCGATGCCATTGGTGAAGCCGATCACCACGCTGACCGGCACGTAGCGCACCAGCGCGCCCAGGCGGAACAGGCCCAGCAGGAACAGCAGCACGCCGGCGCTGGCGGTGGAGATCAGCAGGTTGGCCACGCCGTAGCGCTCGACGATGCCGTAGACGATGACGATGAACGCGCCCGCCGGCCCCGCGATCTGCACCGAGGTGCCGCCCAGCAGCGAGACCAGCAGCCCGCCGATGATGGCCGTCCACAGCCCCGCCTGGGGCGGCAGGCCGCTCGCGATGGCGAAGGCCATGGCCAGCGGCAGCGCCACGATGCCCACCGTGACACCCGCCCCGAGGTCGCGGGCGAAGCGGCCGCCGTCGTAGCCGCGCAGGTCCGCCAGCAGGCGCGGGCGAAACGGTGCGAGGGGCGGCAGGCCAGGCATGGGCCGATGTTACCGATGGCTACCGGCACCGCAAGGCAAGGTCCTACACTGCCGCTCACGCCGGCCGACCCCCGCCGGCCGCCAGGACAGAAGGAGCCCCCGCATGACCCGACCGAACACCCGCAGCGCCTGGTGGCGCCTGGGCCGCCTGATCACCGGCGTGCTCGCCGCCGTCGGCTTCGTGGGCGCTTGCGATCTGCAGAACATCGCCGAGCTGGAGCCCGGCGTGTCCACCGAGGCCGACGTGCGCGAGAAGTTCGGCCAGCCCGAGGCCGTGTGGGAGGGCGAGGAGGGCGCGCAGATCTATGAGTACAACCGCCAGCCCGAGGGCGTGGTGAACTACATGGTCACCATCGGCGCCGACGGCGTGCTGGTGAAGGTCTCGCAGGTGCTGACCGAGGAGAACTTCGCCAAGGTGCAGCCCGGCATGCCGCTGGAGCAGGTGCGCCGCCTGCTCGGCAAGCCGCGCAAGGTGCAGACCTTTCCGCTCAATGGCGAGACGCACCAGGACTGGCGCTTCCAGGCCAAGGGCCAGACCGAGCCCATGATCTTCAGCGTGGCCTTCGACAAGGACCTGCGCGTGATCAAGACCGGGACCATGCCGGACCCGGACCTGCAGAAGCGCTAGCTCAGCGCACCCGCATGCCCGGCACGGCGCCGGGCGTGGGCTCCAGCACGAAGA
>NZ_MKSS01000325.1:0-7303 GCF_001897365.1 Hydrogenophaga sp. 70-12 | reverse complement strand
CTCGGGCTTGGCCAGGATGTCGAGCAGGTCGTCGATCTCGGCCATCACGTCCTTGTACTCGGCGACGATCTTGTCCTGCTCCAGGCCGGTCAGGCGCTGCAGGCGCATTTGCAGGATTTCCTGGGCCTGCGTGTCCGACAGGCGATACAGGCCGTCGCCCTGCATGCCGTAGCCGCGGTCCAGGCCCTCGGGTCGGTAGTCGTCGGCGTTGATCGTGCCGCCGTCGGCCTTGGCGCGCGTGAGCATCTCGCGCACCAGCTGGCTGTCCCAACTGCGGGTCATCAGCTCGGCCTTGGCCACCGGCGGCGTGGGCGATTCTCGGATGATGCGGATGAACTCGTCGATGTTGGCCAGGGCCACGGCCAGGCCTTCGAGCACGTGGCCGCGCTCGCGCGCCTTGCGTAGGTTGAAGATGGTGCGCCGCGTCACCACCTCGCGGCGGTGTTCCAGGAAGACCGTGACCAGGTCCTTCAGGTTGCACAGTCGCGGCTGGCCATCCACCAGCGCGACCATGTTGATGCCGAAGGTGTCCTGCAGCTGCGTCTGCTTGTAGAGGTTGTTCAGAACAACCTCGGGCACCTCGCCGCGCTTGAGCTCGATCACCAGGCGCATGCCGGACTTGTCCGACTCGTCCTGGATGTGGCTGATGCCCTCGATCTTTTTCTCGTGCACCAGCTCGGCCATGCGCTCCTGCAGCGTCTTCTTGTTGACCTGGTAGGGCAGCTCGTCAACGATGATGGCCTGGCGCTGGCCGCGGTCGATGTCCTCGAAGTGGCACTTGGCGCGCATCACCACGCGGCCGCGGCCGGTGCGGTAGCCGTCCTTCACGCCCTGCACGCCATAGATGATCCCGGCGGTGGGGAAGTCGGGCGCCGGGATCATCTCCATGAGTTCGTCGATGGAGGCCTCGGGGTTCTTCAGCAGGTGCAGGCAGGCGTCCACCACCTCGTTGAGGTTGTGCGGCGGGATGTTGGTGGCCATGCCCACGGCAATGCCCGCGCTGCCGTTGACCAGCAGGTTGGGCAGGCGCGTCGGCAGCACCAGCGGCTCCTTCTCGCTGCCGTCGTAGTTGGGGCCATAGTCGACCGTCTCCTTGTCGATGTCGGCCAGCATCTCGTGGGCGATCTTCGACAGGCGGATCTCGGTGTATCGCATGGCCGCAGCGTTGTCGCCATCGACCGAGCCGAAGTTGCCCTGACCGTCCACCAGCATGTGCCGCAGGGAAAAGTCCTGGGCCATGCGCACGATGGTGTCGTACACCGCCGAGTCGCCGTGCGGGTGGTACTTACCGATCACATCGCCGACGATACGGGCCGATTTTTTGTAGGGCCGGTTCCAGTCGTTGTTGAGCTCGTGCATCGCATAGAGCACGCGCCGGTGCACCGGCTTGAGACCGTCGCGGGCGTCTGGCAGGGCGCGGCCCACGATCACGCTCATGGCGTAATCGAGGTAGCTCCTGCGCATCTCCTCTTCCAGACTGATGGGCAGTGTTTCTTTGGCGAATGAGGTCATGGAAGAAGGGCGCGTGATGGGTCTCTGCAAGGCAACGGAAGATTTTAATCGGCGCCAATCGGGCGCTTGCCTGGGCGGTCATGTTGTACCTGGGCAACGGATGTCGCGTCAGGCCCGTAGGCGTTGTCTGATCTTGGCGCCCCGGGATTGGCGCGATGATCCTTGTGGCACAATGACTTGAGCGTTTTGGAGTGCTCACATCCAGGCGCCTCTATATCTAAATACGTCACGCAGGTCGTCTGCGGCTTACCTAGAGGAAAACCATGAAGAAACTCAACCGAGTGGCAATGCTGTTTGCAACCGCCGCCATGGCAACGGCTGCTGGCGCCCAGACCATCGACAACTGGCGCAATGGCACCAGCGAGCTGGTGTGGAAAAACGGCACCAACGAACTCTGCTGGCGTGACGCCTCCTGGACCCCCGCGACCGCTGCCAAGGGCTGCGACGGCGCCATCGTGCCGGCGGCCGCTCCGGCCCCCGCACCGGCCCCGGCTCCGGCACCCGCCGCCGCTCCGGCCCCGAAGCCCGCGCCTGCCGCCGCCCCCGTGGCCCCCGCCGCCACCAAGGTGACCTACGCCGCCGACGCCTTCTTCGATTTCGACAAGGCCGTGCTCAAGCCCGAAGGCAAAGCCAAGCTGGACGACCTGGCTGGCAAGGTTAAAGGCATCAACCTCGAGGTGGTGATCGCCGTGGGCCACACCGACTCGACCGGTAAGGCCGCCTACAACCAGACCCTGTCGGTTCGTCGCGCCGAAGCCGTCAAGGCCTACCTGGTGAGCAAGGGCATCGAAAGCAACCGCATCTACACCGAGGGCAAGGGCCTGACCCAGCCGGTGGCCGACAACGCCACCCGCGAAGGCCGCGCCAAGAACCGCCGCGTGGAAGTCGAAGTGGTCGGTACCCGCAAGAACTGATCGATTCGATCGTTCTCAAAGAACCGCGCCTCGGCGCGGTTTTTTGTTGTCTTCTCGATAATTGCCCAATGACTGCGCAAACGAATGCCGATCCGGCCGAACTGGCCAAATTTTCCGACCTCGCCCACCGCTGGTGGGATCCCGATGGTGAATTCAGGCCCTTGCACCAGATCAATCCGTTGCGCATGGCGTGGATTGATGGCATTGCGCCCTTGAAGGGCCAACGGGTGCTTGATGTGGGGTGCGGCGGAGGCATCTTGTCCGATGGCATGGCGCGGCTGGGTGCGGACGTGCTCGGCATCGACCTGGCGTCCAAGGCCTTGCGCGTGGCCCAGCTCCATGCCCTGGAGGCGGGTACGTCCGGCGTGCGCTACCAGGAGATCAGCGTCGAGGAACTGGCGCGCGAGCGGCCGGAGAGTTTCGATGTGGTGACGTGCATGGAGATGCTGGAGCACGTGCCCGATCCATCCTCCGTGGTCCGCGCCTGCGCCGCGCTGGTGAAGCCGGGTGGGCACGTGTTTTTCTCCACGCTCAACCGCAACCCCAAGGCCTTCCTGTTCGCGATCCTGGGGGCCGAGTACGTGCTGGGCCTGCTGCCGCGGGGCACGCATGAGTACGCGCGCTTCATTCGGCCGAGTGAGCTCGCGGCCCATTGCCGCGGCGCCGGCCTGGCGCTGGAGCACACGCGCGGCATGGAATACAACCCGCTCACGCGGCGCTATTGGCTCAGCGGTGACACCAGCGTGAATTACCTGTTCGGCACGCGCAAGGTCTGAGCGATGGGTCAGCGCTTCAATGGCCTGCAGGCCGTGCTGTTCGATCTGGACGGCACGCTGCTCGACAGCGCGCCCGATCTCGGCGGTGCGGCCGATAGCCTGCGCGAGGCGCGCGGCTTGCCAGCGCTGCCGATCGGCTCGTACCGCGCCCATGCCGGCGCGGGCGCGCGTGGCATGTTGCGCGTGGCGTTCGACATGGCGCCCGATCACCCAGAGTACGCCGCCCTGCGTTTGGCCTTCCTCGACGCCTATGAGGCGCGCATGCTGCAACTCACGAGGCCCTTCGACGGCGTGCCAACGCTGCTGGAGGCCTTGAGTGGCGCGGACATGCGCTGGGGCGTGGTGACAAACAAGGCCGAGCGGCTCACCCACCCCATTGCCCGGTCGCTGCGCTTGTTCGACGCGGCGGGGGCCATCGTCTGCGGCGACACCACGCCGCACGCCAAGCCCCACCCCGCACCGCTGCTGGAGGCGGCCCGGCGCCTGGGGGTCGACCCAGGGCGCTGCGTCTACGTGGGCGACGACGAACGCGACATCCAAGCGGGGCGTGCCGCCGGCATGCGCACGGTGGCCGCGCGCTACGGTTACCTGGGTCCTGGCGCGGACGTCGCGGCCTGGGGCGCCGATGCGCAGATCGATGCGCCACTCGAGGTCTTGAATCTGATCGAACTGCCCTAAAATCCCATTCTCCTGGGGCTGCACCGGTTTCGACGTGGGTTCGGACGCGCAGCAGGGCATGCCGAGGTTCTGTCACCTCGTAAAACCGCAGAAACAAACCAACTGCCAATACTGAAGCAGCAAACGACAAAGCTTTCGCCCTCCAGGCCTAAGTAGAGTCGTTCGGGGCTTAACCTCCCCGATCCTCGCAACAGCTCGTCGATGGGCTGCGCCGAGGGCCGCAAGGCCTGAAGCCGCGAGGTCATTCACATCGACTGGTTCCGCGCCGGGCAGCTTGGCGCGGGATGAGATCCAAGGCTGCTGGTTGACCGGGTAGCGTGCCACTGCGCGATCCGGCCGGCGAGACCCAAAACAGACGGCTACGCATGTAGAACTGCTCGAAGAAGGCTTGCGGACGGGGGTTCAATTCCCCCCAGCTCCACCACCTTTTCCGCCCGTGGGTCGCTGGCCCGCGGGCTCGCGCTGTTTCAGGCGCCGACGCCTGTCCCAGCGCACGCGCAAGCGCCACGCCGCATGCGCGATGGCGTACGCCACCAGGCCGCAAGCGACGGCCAGGACCGCCAATCCCACGAACAGCGGTTTGCCGACCTGGCCGATCTGCGCCAGCCAGCGCTTGAGCCGGTCGACCAGGCCCAGCCGCTCGGCCTCTGGGTCGGGCGCGGCGGTGAGTTCTTCCACCAGGCGCTCTTCGCTCATGGCCGGCGGCTGAACGGCTTCATCCTCGCCCAGCATGGCCTTGCCGAGCCGGTAGGCCACGTAGTACACGGGCCCGAAAGTGACGGGGTTGGTGACGAACGTGCTGGCCATGGCCACCGGCACGTTGGCGCGCAGCACCACGGCCAGGGTGGCCGCCACGGGCATCTGGGCGATCGGGATCAGCAGGCCGAAGAAAACGCCCAGCGCCACGCCCAGGGCCACGCCCTTGCGGCTCAGGTGCCACAGACGCGGATGGGCCATGAACGGTGCCAGCCAGCGCAGCCAGCGGTTGCCAAGGATGGTCTCGGGCGTGGGCAGCCAGGCCTTGAGTTTTTGTGAAAAACGGGATGTCACGGGGAAAGGCGGCAGATGGGGTGGCGGCGGTCTCTCACCGATCCGGCCGGGCGCAGCGAGTTCGCGCGGAGCGCTTGGCGCCATTGTCGCGGCCTGCCGCCTCAGTAGACTCGCGGCCCATGAAACGCTTGGAAGAACTGCTTTTCTCCCAGGGCTTCGGCACCCGCCGCGTGTGCCGTGGCCTGGTGCAGCAGGGTCGCGTGCGCGTCGGTTCGCCGCCGCAGCCTTGCCTGGACCCCGACGCGCTGTTCGAGCCGCAGGGCTTCGTGTTCGAGGTGGAAGGGGTGCCCTGGACCTGGCACGAGCGCGCCTACCTGGCGCTGCACAAGCCCGCTGGCTTCGAGTGTTCCCAGCGTCCCGGCGCGCACCCCAGCATCTACACCCTGCTCCCCGCGCCGCTGCGCCAGCGCGGCGGTGGCGCGGCCGCCGGGGTGCAGGCCGTCGGCCGGCTCGACCACGACACGACGGGGCTGCTGCTGCTGTCCGACGACGGCGCGTTCATCCACCGCCTCACTTCGCCCCGCCACCACGTGCCCAAGGTGTACGAGGTCAGCTTGCGCCACGCCATGGACGGTCTCGCCTGTCAGCGGCTGCTCGATGGGGTGGTGCTCGACGACGATCCCCGGCCGGTGCGGGCGGCTGGCGCGACCTTGGTGGACGCTCACCACCTGCGGTTGGTGCTCACCGAGGGCAAATACCACCAGGTCAAGCGCATGGTGGCCGCGGTGGGCAACCGCGTGGACGCGTTGCACCGTTCGGCCATTGGCGCCTTGAGCCTGCCGCCGGATATGGCCCCGGGCCATTGGCGCTGGCTCACGCCAGAGGAAGTGCAGGGTTTGCGCGGGCGCTGAGCGGCGCACCGCGCGGGCCGTTCAGAGCAGGTCGCCCTTGCGGCTGTCCAGCGGCATCAGGAAGGAATTGTTGTCCTGCCACTGCGAGTGGTAGTCGCTGCTGCGCGCGTCGGGCACGCTGTTGGGCCAGCTGGACAAGGGGTTGAAGTCGCTGTGCGAGCGCGTGCTCCGCTGGCGGTTGAGCGCGCTGCGCAGGTTGGTCTGGGCCGCGATGATGGCGCGCTCTTCCATCTCGCGTTCGCGCATGGCGCGGTTGAGTTCGGACTCGCCCAGGAACTCGGCGCGGATCTCGGCCACCGTGGGCAGGCTGTTGGAGCGCACCACCCAGTACGGCAGGCCGATCTGGCTCAGCAGGGAGTGCTTGAGCGCGCGCGTGCTGCGCGGAATGCCCGCGGGACCCGGCACGTCCAGGCAGCCGATGACGCGGCCATCGGACTTGCAGACGGTGAAGGTGCAGTACACACCGCCCAGAAGCCGGTACCACTCCATGCCTTCCTCGCGCTGGCGAGGCAGGGTGAAGCGCGTCACCGGCAGCTTGATCATGACGTGGTGGTCGTAGAAGGCCCGCGCCAGCCAATGCCAGACGCGGGCTTCCTCGCTGTTGGCCAGCGGGCGCCCGGTCAGCGGCCAATGCTTGGGCAGGCGGCGCTTCTGCCGCGCCTGGCGCTCCGCCCAGGCCCGATGCGCCAGCGCGCCCACCGCCAGCAGGGCGGGTACGAGGGCGGCGATCAGCCAGGGGTGGGTCCAGATGCTCATGCGTTGGGGTCAGGGGCGACCAAGATGTATCAAAGTGTATAGAGGTGCCGGACGCACCGGGTATTCGCCTTGGGGCAAAGCCGGGCCGCTCGTGATTTGTTTGGTGATTTGGCGGCCAGGCTGTGGTCTGCAGGCTGCGGGGCGGGGGTGGGAACGGGGCGCGCGAGGCGATTGTGGGGTGGGATGGGGCGCACTCCGTCCCTCAGGGAAGGGAATCCCCGCTCAGGCCGTGATGGAAGACCGGAACCAGTGTTCAAGTGCCTCGGTGAGTTCGTGTGGTTTGTCACGGTGCGGGCTGTGTCCGCAATCCTGCAGGGTCAGGACGTCGGCGTGGCGCGCTTGTTCCCGCACGCGATGTAACTGTTGCAGCGTGCCGTATTCGTCCTGCTCGCCCTGCACCAGGAGCAGCGGGGCGCGGATGTCCGCGCAGGCGCCCAGGATGTCGAAGTCGCGAAAGGCCGGGCTGAGCCAGATGTCGTTCCACTGCCAGAAGGCGTTGTCCACGTCGCGGTGGTAACGGGCCAGGCGCTGGCGCAGGCCGCGCGGGTCGTCGTGCGTGGCCAGGTACTGGTCGCGCGCCTGGGCGATGGAACGAATGGACACGTCCTCGACGAAGGCGTGCGGCGCGATGGCGATGCAGCCCGCCACCGGGTGCCGGCTGGCGTGCAGCAGGGCGATGGTGGCCCCGTCGGAATGGCCCACGAGCACCGGTTCGCGCAGGCCCAGGCGGGACAGCAGCAAGGGCAGCACCTCGAAGGCCTCGCGG
>NZ_MKSS01000324.1:0-7333 GCF_001897365.1 Hydrogenophaga sp. 70-12 | reverse complement strand
CACGCCGACAAGATGCACGCCATGGCCAAGGCCCTGCTCGAATGGGAGACCATCGACGGCGAGCAACTCGACGACATCATGGCCGGCAAGCCACCGCGTCCGCCCAAGGACTGGACGCCGCGCAACCCCGTGGGTGGCGGCGGCAGCGGCGGCGGCTCGTCCACCGTGACGCCCGACCCGGCGCCCAACGCGGCCTGATCGCCAACAACACCCACACCACCCGAACGGGGCCCTCATCGGCCCCGTTTTCTTTTCCCGCCCACGTGAGCGCCATGCGCTGGATCACCACCCGCTTCGATATCGACCTCACCGAGCCCCGCGTGATGGGCATCGTCAACGTCACGCCCGACTCCTTCTCCGACGGTGGCCAGCATGCCAGCGCGCGCGCGGCGATCGTGCACGCCGAGCGGCTGGTGGCCGAGGGCGCGCAGCTGCTGGACATCGGCGGGGAGTCCACCCGCCCGGGCAGCCTGCCCGTGCCGCCGGACGAGGAGCTGGCGCGCGTGCTGCCCGTGCTGCGCGAGGCCTTGCGCCTCAACGTGCCCCTGTCCGTGGACACGAACAAGCCGGAGGTGATGCGCGCCGTGCTGGACCTCGGCGCCGACATCGTCAACGACATCTGGGCCCTGCGCCAAGGCGACGCGCTCGAGGTGGTGGCCACCCATCCGCGCGCGGGCGTGTGCCTGATGCACATGCACCGCGATCCCTTGACCATGCAGGTGGCGCCGCTGGAGGGCGACGTGCTGCCCGTGGTGCGCGGTTTCCTGCGCGAGCGCGCCCAAGCCTTGCGCGAGCGCGGCGTGGCGCGCGATCGCATCGTGCTCGATCCCGGCATCGGTTTCGGCAAGACGGTGGCGCAGAACTTCAGTCTGCTTGCGCGCCAGGCCGAGCTGCTGGACGAGGGGTATCCGCTGCTGGCGGGCTGGTCGCGCAAGTCCTCGCTGGGCGCGGTCACGGGCGTGCAGAGCCCCGCTGAGCGCGTGCACGCGAGCGTGGCCGCCGCGGTGCTGGCGGTCGAGCGGGGTGCGCGCGTGCTGCGCGTGCACGACGTGCGCGCCACGGTCGAGGCCCTCAAGGTGTGGCAGGCCGCACGCTGAAGGCGGCCGTTCACCCCAGGGGATCGCGATAATCAAAAGGTCACACAAAACAAGCCATTCCCAGGAGAACAAGACATGGCCCGGCAGTACTTTGGCACCGACGGCATCCGCGGCACCGTCGGTCAAGCCCCGATCACCCCCGATTTCGTGCTGCGCCTGGCGCACGCGGTGGGGCGCGTGCTCAAGCGCACCGAAACCCACCCCACGGTGCTGATCGGCAAGGACACGCGCATTTCCGGCTACATGCTCGAGGCCGCGCTCGAGTCGGGCTTCAACTCGGCGGGCGTGGACGTGCTGCTGCTGGGGCCGGTGCCCACGCCGGCGGTGGCCTATCTCACGCGCGCGCAGCGCGCCAGCCTGGGCGTGGTCATTTCGGCCAGCCACAACCCCTTCGCCGACAACGGCATCAAGTTCTTCAGCGCGCAGGGCACCAAGCTGCCCGACCAGTGGGAGCTCGATGTCGAGGCCGCGCTCGATGAGCCCCCGGTCTGGGTGCCGGCGGCCGGACTGGGCAAGTCGCGCCGGCTCGACGACGCCGCGGGCCGCTACATCGAGTTCTGCAAGAGCACCTGCCCGCAGAACCTGAGCCTCAAGGGCCTGAAGATCGTGGTCGACGCGGCGCACGGCGCGGCGTACCACATCGCCCCCGCCGTGTTCCACGAGCTGGGTGCCGAGGTGGTCAAGATCGGCTGCTCTCCCGACGGCCTGAACATCAACGCCGGGGTGGGCGCCACCCACCCCGAGGCCCTGCTGGCGGCGGTGCGTGAGCACGGAGCGGACTACGGCATCGCGCTCGACGGCGACGCCGACCGCCTGCAGATGGCCGACCGCCACGGCCGGCTCTACAACGGCGACGAGCTGCTCTACCTGATGGTGACCGACCGCCTGGCGCGCGACGAAGACGTGCCCGGCGTGGTGGGCACGCTCATGACCAACATGGCGGTGGAGGTGGCGCTCAAGGCGCGCGGCGTGCGCTTCGTGCGCGCCAAGGTGGGCGACCGCTACGTGCTCGAAGAACTGGAGCGCCACGGCTGGACGCTGGGCGGAGAGGGCTCGGGCCACCTGCTGGTGCTCGACCGCCATTCCACGGGCGATGGCCTGGTCTCGGCCCTGCAGGTGCTCTATGCCTGCGTGGGCAGTGGCAAGACGCTGGCGCAGCTGCTGGCCGACGTGACCCTGTTTCCGCAGACGCTCATCAACGTGCGCCTGCAGCCCGGGCAGGACTGGAAGACCAACCGGCGCCTGGCCGACACCACGCAGGCGGTGGAGGGCGAGCTCGGCGAGGCTGGCCGCGTGCTGATCCGGGCCAGCGGCACCGAGCCGCTGCTGCGTGTGATGGTGGAGGCGCGCGACGCCACCGTGGCCAAGGCCAGCGCCGAACGCCTCGCCGAGGCGGCGAGGGCCGCCTGATGGCCGCCGCTTTCTCGGTGCGCCGCGCCGACTACGGCCGCCCCAGCGACGCGCGCGCCATCGTGGCCCTGCTCGACGCCTACGCCAGCGACCCGGCCGGTGGCGGCGAGCCCCTGAGCGACTTTGCGCGCTCGCGGCTGGTGCCCGAACTCGCGAGCCGGCCCCACGCCTTCAGCGTGCTGGCCTTCGATGGCGAGGCCGCCGTGGGCCTGGTCAACTGCATCGAGGGGTTTTCTACCTTCAAGTGCCTGCCGCTGGTGAACGTGCACGACGTCGCGGTGCTCGCCAGCCACCGCGGCCGCGGCATCGCCGAGGCCATGCTGGCCGAGGTGGAGCGCCTCGCGCGCGAGCGCGGCGCCTGCAAGCTCACGCTGGAGGTGCTGTCGGGCAACGCGCCCGCCATGCGGCTGTACCAGCGCGTGGGCTTTGCGGGTTACCAGCTCGATCCCTCGATGGGGACCGCGCAGTTCCTGCAGAAGTGGCTGGACTGAGGCGCGGGCGCGCTCAGCAACTCAGTAGAGCAGGAAGGGTCGGCGCGCCTCGGTCCACGCGGCCTCGTCGGCCCGCGCCGGCGCGTCCAGTGCCTCGGGCGGCGCGTCCACATCGTCCACCCACTCGCGCAGCAGGGGGCCGCCGTTGATGAGATCGATGGCCAAGCGGTCGCGCTCGTACTCGTAGGGGAAGTCGCGCCACAGCGGGTAGTCGGGCCGCTGCAGGCGGATGGCACGAAAGGCCAGGGCCTGCAGGCGCCAGGGCTGGAAGGCCCCGTGGTCGTAGTGCGCGGGGTCTTCCACATGGATCTGCACGCCAGCGCACAGCTGGCTTGCGTGCTTGTGGAAGGTGGGCTCGAACCAGCATTCGCGCAGCACGCAGCCGCGCAGCCATTGCGGTGCGATCCGGCGCATGTCGGCCAGCAGGCGCGTGGTGTCGATGTCGGGGGCGCCGAACAGCTCCAGCGGCCGTGTGGTGCCCCGGCCTTCGCTGAGCGTGGTGCCTTCCAGCATGACCGTGCCCGCGTAGGCGCGCGCCATCGACAGGTTGGGCGCGTTCGGGCTGGGGTTGACCCAGCTGCGCTCGCCGATGGGCCAGCCGAAGCCCGGCGCCTCGTCCGGCCGCCAGCCGTCCATGGCGATCACGCGGTACTCCAGCGACAGGCCCAGCGTGGCGATGAACCACTGGCCCAGCTCGCCCATGGTGAGGCCGTGCCGCATGGGCATGGGGCCGGCGCCCACGAAGCTCTCCCAGCCCTCGCGCAGCGTGAGGCCTTCCACCGGGCGGCCCGCCGGGTTGGGCCGGTCCAGTACCCACACGGCCTTGCCCCGGCGCGCGGCGGCTTCCAGCACGTAGCGCAGTGTGGTGATGAAGGTATAGATGCGGCAGCCCAGGTCCTGCAGGTCGACGAGCAGCACGTCGAAGCTGTCCATCATGGCGTCGCTGGGGCGGCGCACCTCGCCGTACAGGCTGAACACCGGGATGCCCCAGCGGGGGTCGGTGTAGTCGGGCGACTCGACCATGTTGTCCTGCTTGTCGCCGCGCAGCCCGTGCTGCGGGCCGAAGGCCGCGCTGAGCTGGAGGTCGGGCAGGGCGGCCAGGGCGTCCAGGCTGTGGGTGAGGTCGCGCGTGACGGAGGCGGGATGGGCCAGCACGGCGACGCGCCGACCGGCCAGGGGCGCGCGCAGCGCGGGATCGTTCAGGAAACGTTCGATGCCGAATTGCATGGGCGGTGTGTTCAGTCGGCGGGCAGGCGCAGTGTCCAGCCCGCGGGGTCGTGGAAATCGGGTGTGGGTCGGGGGTGGTGCAAGGCCCAGTGCGAGACTTGGCCGTGCTGGTCTTCGATCACGGTGCTCAGGCCCAGCTGCCAGGGCCCGGGCGGCAGTTGCCGGCGATCGAGCACGGCGACGAGTTCGACGCCCTCGGCCGTGTCGCGCCGTTCGATCAGGGGCGCGTGCAGCGGTCCCCTCAGCGCATCGCGCACGCGCGTGCGGCTGAAGGCGTAGTCGGCCCACTGGCCCGAGGGGGAGAAGTTGAACTCGCGGTAGGCGCCCTGGCCGGGCTGGCCGATGAAGGCCTCGAAGCAGGTGTGGCGCCACAGGCCGTCGGCCATGCCGCCACCCTGGGGTTCGGGCCAGCGCACCGCGGCGGTGTCGCCGCGCACGCGGTAGTGCAGCACCAGCTCGCGCGGCTCGGCGCTCACCAGCACCGAGACCGACAGCTCGATGCGCGGCGATTCGGGGTGGGGGCAGAGGTTCAGGGCGGCGGACACGGGCGCCATTGTGTCAGCCCGTGCCCCGCGCCGAGTCACGGAACGGTCATTGGCTTGCCATGGGCGCGCCACGCAAGCGCCGCAGCATGAAAGGCCATGGACAAGACCTTGATCTCCGCGGCGCTGGCGCCGCCCATGGCCCCGCCCGCGCCCGAGCGTGCCAGCGGTCTGCAGGTGCGCTGGGCGCGCCACCTCGACGACGTGCGCGCGGCGCAGCGCCTGCGCTTCGAGGTCTTCGCGGGCGAGATGGGTGCGCGGCTGTCCACGCCGCTGCCCGGCCACGACATCGACCTTTTCGACGATTTCTGCGAGCACCTGCTGGTGTGCGATTCCGCGACCGGGGCGGTGATCGGCACCTACCGCGTGCTCACGCCCGTGCAGGCGCGCCGCGTGGGCAGCACCTACAGCGACACCGAGTTCGACCTCACCCGCCTGCGCCAGGTGCGCGATCGCATGGTGGAGCTGGGGCGCAGCTGCGTGCACCCGGCGCATCGCCAGGGCGGCGTGATCCTGGCCCTGTGGGGCGCGCTGGGCGACTTCATGCAGCGCAATGCGCTGGACGTGATGATCGGCTGCGCCAGCATCCCCATGCAGCACGACGGCCGCTTGGCCGCCAGCCTCTGGCGCCAGGTGCGCGAGCGCCACCTGGCGCCCATCGACTGGCACGTGCGCCCGCGCCTGCCGCTGCCGGTCGACCGGCTGGACGGCTCGCTCGAGGTGGAGCCGCCGGCCCTCATCAAGGGCTATCTGCGGCTGGGCGCCAAGGTGCTGGGGCCGCCGGCCTGGGACCCCGACTTCAACACCGCCGACCTGCCCATGCTGATGCGCCTGGGGGATCTGCCCGCGCGCTACCGCAAGCACCTGCTGGGGAACGCCTGATGCGATCCGCTTTTGATGCACTGGGTGGCTGGGCGGCGCGCTCGCGCCTGCCGGCCGGGGGCGGCGGCGCCCTGCCCATCGACCTGGGGGCCGACGACACCGACGATGGCGACACCACCCCCGACGGCCCGGAGCGCGCCCGCTTCCGGGCCGTTTTCATCTCCGACCTGCACCTGGGCACGGCCGGTTGCCAGGCGCGCCAGCTGCTGGAATTCCTCAAGCAGCACCCGAGCGAAACCCTGTACCTGGTCGGCGACATCATCGACGGCTGGCAACTGCGCCGCAAATGGTTCTGGCCGCAGTCGCACAACGACGTGGTACAGAAGCTGCTGCGCCGCGCCCGCAAGGGCTGCCGCGTGGTCTTCGTGCCCGGCAACCACGACGAGTTCGCGCGTCAGTTCGACGGCCACCAGTTCGGTGGCATCGAGGTCAGCAACGAAGCCGTGCACCTCACGGCCGACGGCCGTCGCCTGTGGGTGGTGCACGGCGACCACTTCGACGGCGTGATCCAGTGCGCGAAGTGGCTGGCCTACCTGGGGGACAACGCCTACGAGCTGCTGCTGCGCCTGAACCGCCACCTGAATTCGCTGCGGGCGCGCCTGGGCCTGCCGTACTGGTCGCTCTCGCAGTACCTCAAGCACAAGGTCAAGAAGGCCCTGAACTACGTGATGGACTTCGAGCGCGCCGTGGCGGCCGAGGCCCGCTCGCGCGGTTACCACGGCGTGGTCTGCGGCCACATCCACCGGCCCGAGATGCGCAGCATCGATGGCACGCTGTACTGCAACGACGGCGATTGGGTGGAAAGCCTGTCGGCCCTGGTGGAGCACCTGGACGGCCGGCTGGAATTGGTGCACTGGGCGCCGGGCGCCTTGCCCGACGGCATCGCGCATGGTGAAAACGCGCGCGGCCAAACCATAATCGGCGCATGACCGGCTCCGCCTCCATTCCGCGCTTTTCCCTTCTCGATCGCGACCACAGCATCCTCGCGTTCAACGAACGCGTCATGGACTGGGCGCGCCGCCCCGATGTGCCCGAACTGGAGCGCCTGCGCTACCTCAGCATCGTCTCCAGCAACCTGGACGAATTCTTCGAGGTGCGCATGGCGCCTCAGCTGGCGGCGGCCAAGGCCCACGAGACGCGCGGCCTCTACACCGCCCAGACCTTTGATGCTCTGTCGGCCAAGGTGCACGAGCTGGTGGCTCAGCAGTACGCCATCTACAACGATGAGCTGCTGCCCGCGCTGGAGAAGAAGGGCATCAAGATCGTCGCCCACAGCGAGCGCAACGCGCGCCAGCGCCGCCATGTGCGCGAGATCTTCCACAACGAGGTGCAACCCCTGCTGATGCCCGTGGGCCTGGACCCGGCGCACCCGTTTCCGCAGGTGGCGAACAAGTCGCTCAACTTCATCGTGCGCCTCACAGGCAAGGACGCCTTCGGCCGCGAAAACGAGATCGCCATCGTCAAGGTGCCGCGCATCCTGCCGCGCTTCTTCCGCCTGCCGTCGGTGAAGGGCTCGCGGCAGATTCATTTCGTCTCCATCTCCAGCCTGATCCGCACGCACCTGGGCGACCTGTTCCCTGGCCGCCAGGTGACCGAGTTTTCGCAGTTCCGCGTCACGCGCCACTCCGACCTGGCGGTGGACGAGGAAGAGGTGAAGAACCTGCGCACCGCGCTGCGCAAGGGC
>NZ_MKSS01000323.1:0-1331 GCF_001897365.1 Hydrogenophaga sp. 70-12 | reverse complement strand
GTAGAAGCGGCTGGACCCCGGGTCGCCCTGGCGGCCCGAGCGGCCGCGCAGCTGGTTGTCGATGCGGCGCGACTCGTGGCGTTCGGTGGCGATGATGCGCAGGCCACCCAGTGCCACCACCTTTTCGTGGTCGGCCTGCCACTGCGCGCGCAGCGCCTCGGCGCGCGCGGCGCGGGTGGCCTCATCCAGCGAGGGATCGGCCATCACGGCCTCGACCATCTTCTCGAGGTTGCCGCCGAGCACGATGTCGGTGCCGCGGCCCGCCATGTTGGTGGCGATGGTGATGGCGCCCGGCCGGCCGGCCTGCGCGATGATGTCCGCCTCGCGCGCGTGCTGCTTGGCGTTGAGCACCTGGTGCGGCAGCTTCGCCGCTTCGAGCAACTGGGCAATGATCTCGGAGTTTTCGATCGACGAGGTGCCCACCAGCACCGGCTGGCCGCGCTCGTGGCACTCGCGAATGTCGGCGATCGCAGCGTCGTACTTTTCCTTGGTGGTCTTGTAGACGCGGTCGAGTTGGTCCTGGCGCTTGCTGACGCGGTTGGGCGGAATCACCACCGTCTCCAGGCCGTAGATCTCCTGGAATTCGTAGGCCTCGGTGTCGGCCGTGCCGGTCATGCCCGAGAGCTTGCCGTACAGGCGGAAGTAGTTCTGGAACGTGATGGAGGCCAGGGTCTGGTTCTCGGGCTGGATGCCCACGCCCTCCTTCGCCTCCACCGCCTGGTGCAGGCCATCGCTCCAGCGGCGGCCGGCCATCAGGCGGCCGGTGAACTCGTCGACGATGACGATCTCGCCGTTCTGGTTCACGTAGTGCTGGTCGCGGTGGAACAGGTGGTGCGCCTTGAGCGAGGTCACCAGGTGGTGCAGCAGCGCGATGTTCGAGGGGTCATACAGCGAGGCGCCTTCGGGCAGCAGGCCGGCCTTGGACAGCAGGGCCTCGGCGTTCTCGTGACCCTGTTCGGTGAGGTGCACCGAGCGCGCCTTCTCGTCGAGCGTGAAGTCGCCCGGCTTGATCACGCCCTCGCCGGTGCGCGGATCGGCCTCGCCTTCCTGGCGGCTGAGGTGCGGCACCAGGCGGTTGATGGCCACATAGACGGCCGTCTGGTCCTCGGCCTGACCGCTGATGATCAGCGGCGTGCGGGCCTCGTCGATCAGGATGGAGTCCACCTCGTCGACGATCGCGTAGTGCAAGGGGCGCTGCACGCGGTCCGCGGCCTCATAGACCATGTTGTCGCGCAGGTAGTCGAAGCCGTACTCGTTGTTGGTGCCGTAGGTGATGTCGGCGCGGTAGGCGGCCTGCTTCTCCTCGCGCTGCATCTGCGGCAGGTTCACGC
>NZ_MKSS01000322.1:0-7452 GCF_001897365.1 Hydrogenophaga sp. 70-12 | reverse complement strand
TCGCCACCGTGATGAGCTGGCTGACGGAGAACAACGTGCCGAACGCCAGCGCCGTGCTCAACAGCGTGGGCCGCATGCAGATCGACCGTTTCCTGGCCAGCACCCAGTCGGCCGGCTTCTGCACCAGCCGCGCCGCGGGCTACTGGCTGCAGACCATGAGCGGCGGCAGCTACATCAACAACTGGGCCGACTTCTACCGCGCCAACTACGGCTCGGCCGCCTGCGAAGGCGCTGCCGCGGCCGGCGATCCCGCCTACCCCGACTGGGCCGGCGGCTACGCGGCCGTGGCGCGCGGCATGCTCGCCGCCGCCAGCAACGCCGGGGCCAACAACGCCGCCACCGCCTACGCGCGCTGGAAGGCGTTCACGCCCCAACTGGAGTCGGGCGCGCGCGGCTTCAGCAGCGATCCGTCCTACGCGATCGTGCCGCGCTGAGCGGCTGGCGGCTCAAACCGCCGCGCGCGCGCTCGGGGCCGTCGCCGGTGCGGCACCCACCTCGCGCCACAGGTCCAGCAGCGTGGAAAACTGGCCGCCCAGCCGGTCGCGAAAGTGCGCGCAGACGCGGTCGATGCGGCGCAGGAACTCCTGCAGGTCGTGCTCGTTGCGCACATAAGGCGTGTTGCCCGGTGCCAGCGAGGGTGAGTGGTAGGTCAGGCTGAACACCCGCACGCCCTGCGCGTACAGCGCCTCCATCAACCGGATCTGCGTGTCGGCGTCGAAACCCTCGGGGCTCAGGCGGGCGCGCCACAGCACGTCCAGGCGGCTCAGCACCGACTGCACGCGCAGCTGCTGCAGCATGGGGTTGTCCCAGAGCGCGGCGAAGCGCTGGCCGGCCCACCAGGCGCGTCCGCCGTAGCCCACGGTCAGTGGCACCTCCAGCAGGTCGCGCGACTCGTCGGCGAAGAAGGGGTGCATGGACGTGCCCAGGAAGTTGGGGCCGTGCACGCGCTCGAAGCTGGTGGCCGGCACGAAGCTGCAGTCGATGCGGTAACCCAGGCGCCGAATCACGCCCAAGGTGGCCGCGCCGACGCCATAGCGCCCGGCCTTGAAGATGAGCGGCCGCTGCCCGAAGGCCTGGGCCACGGCCTCCGTGCTGGCCTCCAGCTTGGCGGCCTCCAGCTCGGGCGGCAGGTTGCCGTGGAAGGAGTTGTAGGCGTTGACCTCGTCCTCGTACGGCGGCGTCACCCAGGGATGGCAGTGCGTGCCAAAGTGGGCGCGGCCCGCGTCGACCAGCCGGCGCAGGTAGGCCGCCGCCGGCGCCGAGCGGGCCACCGCATAGTCCAGCACGTAAGTCGGCACGATGCCGTATTTATCGAACACCGCGTGGGCATGGTCCTGCGCGGGGATCGACTCCGTCGCCACGGCGTCGCGGTTGAAGGGCTGGGTCCAGTCGAACTCTTCCTCGGTGTCCACCACCACGAGCAACAGGGGCCGATCGGACGAACGCCGCGCCGGCACCGGGCGCAGTTCCGGGTGATCGATCGGGCGGTAGCCGGCGACCATCGGGCGAGCGGTGGGACGCGCCAGGCTCACACGCGGCGCGTGCCGTGCACGGTGACCGTGCGGTAGTAGGCGCCGAGCGAGGGCATGGACGAGGCGATGGCGGCGTCGACGCGGTCGGCCGCGTTCACCATCCAGTTGCTGGGCTGCGCGCGCACCGCCTTGGACAGCACCGCGGCGGGAAAGGCGAACAGATCGGTGTACAGGTGCTTGGGCGCGAAGTAGCGGTCCAGGATGTCGAGCTCCTCACGCGCCAGCGGCTTCTCGTCGGGCGTGCGCGCCTTGGGCGTGAGCGCGCGCACCAGGCGCGCCACCGGGTTGAGCAGCAAAGGCTCGACGAACAGGATCTCGCCGCCCGGCTTGGTCACGCGCGCGATCTCCTTGACCGCGCGCTCGAATTCCAGGTGGTGCAGGATGGCCGTGCCGAACACCAGGTCGAAGGTGGCGTCGGGGAACTGCAGCTCGTGCGCGTCCATCAGCTTGAACTCCACCGGCAGGCCCTTGGCCTGGGCCACCTGGCGGCCCTTGTCGAGTTCGCGGTCGGAGATGTTGATGCAAGTGAGCTGCGTGGGCTTGAGGTTCCACTTGAGGTAGTGGGCTTCCCAGGCCTGGCTGCCGACCTCCAGCACGCGGGTGTCGGTGTGGCGCGTGTGCACGGCGCGGATCAACTCGTCGCGGCGGCGCCGCGCAGGGCCCATCTGCGTGTAGGCCATGACCGCTTCCAGGCGGTCGCGCTCCAGCTCGTCGTTGTCGTAGATCTCGGCCTCGCGGCTGACGCGCTGGGCATCGTGTGAAGTCGGGCTCGTCATGCGAAGGCCTCCAGTTGATTTGTGCGAATGGGCGCCCATGGGCCGCCACCATCCGGCGAAGCTAGCACAGGGATGCACATTTACATACCTTCGATGCACATCCGAACGTGCGATATCTCCACGAAATGGCGATGCATGAGATGTCAATCATCAACACAATCGCCTTACTGGTACTCGCATTCCGCCGCCAGCAGGCCTCAGCGCACCGCTTGGCGCCTGATTCCCCATACCGCCACCGGTACCGTCAAAAAGTTCACAACCGCGCGGCCGCGGCGATTGGCCTTCGGGAACGCCGTTGTTACAGTCGGTTTCGAGTGGCGTTATTTTGTATTAGATTCTCCGGCTCTGGTTCTACGAGGTGAGGATGGACAAGAAAGCTCAAACGGAACCATCGGCACGGCGCGTGTCCCGTTTGGGTGAATGGCTCGTCCAGGCGGCGCGGGCCTGGCCCGAGCGGCCCGCCCTGGAAACCGCCGACGGTCAGACGCTGACGTACCGCGAACTGCTCGCCCGCGTCGAAGAAGGGGCGCGCCGCTGGCGGGCGGCGGGCGTGCGTGGTGGCGAGCGCATCGCCATCGCCGCCACGCGCTCGCCCGAATCCATCGTCCACATCCTCACCGCCGCTCACCTGGACGTGGGCTATGTGCCGCTCGACCTGGCGTACCCCGCCGAACGCCTGGCCGCCATGCTCGATGACGCGCGCCCACGCGCCGTAGTGGGCGAGGCATCGGCCCTGGCCCTGCTGCGCGAACGCGTGGGCGAGCTGCCCACGCTGGAGCGGCCCGCCCCCACCGCTTCGGGCCTGCACGCGGCCGAACCCGACCTGGCCTACGTGCTCTTCACCTCCGGCTCCACCGGCCGGCCCAAGGGCGTGGCCATGGGCGAGCGTCCGCTGCGCCACCTGATCCACTGGCACGTGGCGCACCCGCGCCTGGGCCAGGCCGCGCGCACCCTCCAGTTCGCGCCGCTGTCCTTCGACGTGCACTTCCAGGAGATCTTCTCCACCGTGGCCACGGGCGGTACCCTGGTGCTGGTGCCCGACGCCCAGCGCCGCGATCCGGCCCTGCTGCACCGCGCGCTGATCGACCTGCGCGTGGAACGCCTCTTCGTGCCTTACGTGGCGCTGCAGATGATCGCCGACGCCTCGCGCGACGAGGCGCCGCGCCACCTGCGCGAAGTGGTCAGCGCGGGCGAGCAGCTGCAGGTGAGCCCGGCCATCCGCGCCCTGTTCCAGCGCCTGCCCGGCGCCGAGCTGCACAACCACTACGGCCCCACCGAAAGCCACGTCGTCACCGCGCACGACCTCACCGGCGACCCGGCGCAGTGGCCCGAGATCCCCCCCATCGGCAAGGCCCTGCCGCATGTGCAGGTGGCCCTGCGCGAGGCGCACGACGACGGCGAAGGCTTCACCGTGGGCGAACTGCTGCTCGGCGGTGAAACCCTGGCCAACGGCTACCTGGGTCGCGCCGACCTGAGCGCCGAGCGCTTCCGCACCGACGTCGGCCCCGAGCCCGGCCCCGGTGGCCAGACCTGGTACCTCACCGGCGACCTGGTGCGCCGCGACGAACACGGCGTGCTCACCTACCTGGGCCGCGCGGACCAGCAGGTCAAGGTCGATGGCTTTCGCATCGAGCCCGGCGAGATCGAGCTCGCCCTGATGGCGCACGAGAGCGTGAAGGAAGCCGTGGTGACCGCGCCCGAGCTGCCCGGCGCGGGCCGCCAGCTGGTGGCGCATGTGGTGCTGAACCCCGGCGCGGCCGGCGACGCGGCGGGTCTGTCGCCCCTGTGGCGCCAGCACCTGCGCGCGCGCATGCCCGAGTACATGGTGCCGGTGCGCTACGTGGTGCTCGACCGCCTGCCCGTCACCCCCAGCGGCAAGATCGACCGCCGCAGCCTGCCCCTGCCCGCGATGGACGCGAGCCCGCTGGACGCCAGCGACCCGCTGGCCCTGGCGCGCCGGCTGTGGTGCGAACTGCTGGGGGTCGAACGCCTTGCGGACGAGCAAAACATCTTCGACATCGGCGCCAAATCGCTGCTGGTGATGCGCTTCGTCTCGCGGGTGCGCGAGGCGGGCATCACCACCCTCGGCGTGGCCGACGTGTACGACCGCCCCACCCTGGCCGGCATGGCCGCCGCCATGGCGGGCGCGGCCAGCGCGCCGCGCCGCCAGCGCCGCGCTGCCCCGGCCAACGCCGGCGGCGGCATCGCCATCGTGGGCATGGCCGTGCGCGTGCCAGGCTCGCCCGACCTCGAGTCCTTCTGGCAGAACCTGCTGGACGGCCGCGAGGGCATCCGCCATTTCCGCCCGGACGAGCTCGATCCCGCGGTGCCCGAAGAACAGCGCGCGCGCCCGAACTTCGTGCCCGCGCACGGCGCACTGGAGCACGCCGACCGCTTCGACGCCGCGCACTTCGGCGTCTCCGCCCGCGAGGCCGTGCTGCTGGACCCGCAGCAGCGCCTGATGCTGGAGCTCAGCATCAGCGCGCTGGAGCACGCCGGCATCGACCACACGCGCACCAGCGAGCGCGTGGGCGTGTACGCGGGCACCGGCAACAACGCCTATGCGCTCGCGCTGCGCCAGGAGAACCCCGAGCTCATCCGCCAGGTGGGCGAGTTCGCCACCATGCTGGCGAGCGAGAAGGACTACGTCGCCACGCGCATCGCCAACCGCCTCAACCTCAAGGGCCCGGCGCTCAGCATCCACACCGCCTGCTCCACGAGCCTGGTGGCCGTGGCTCAGGCCTGGCACGCGCTGGCCAGCGGGCAGTGCGACATCGCGCTGGCCGGCGGCGCCAACGTGCATGTGCCGCAGGCCACGGGCTACCTGCACGTGGAAGGCGGCATGGAATCGGCCGACGGCCACTGCCGCCCCTTCGACGCCCAGGCCAGCGGCACCGTGTTCGCCAGCGGCGGCGGCATGGTGGTGCTCAAGCGCCTGGACGACGCCGTTGCGGCCGGCGACACCATCTACGCGGTGGTGCGCGGCGTGGGCCTCAACAACGACGGCGGCGACAAGGCCAGCTTCACCGCGCCCAGCGTCACCGGCCAGTTGGAAGCCATCCGCATGGCGCTGGAGCACGCCGGCGTCGACCCGCGCAGCATCGGCTACGTGGAAGCGCACGGCACCGCCACCGCGCTCGGCGACCCGATCGAGATCAGCGCGCTGAGCAAGGCCTGGGCCGAGGACACGCCGGACACGCAGTTCTGCGCCATCGGCTCGGTCAAAAGCAATATCGGCCACCTGGCCGCTGGCGCCGGCGTGGTGGGCCTGGCCAAGGCCGCGCTGGCGCTGCAGCGCGGCGTCATCCCGGCCACGCTGCACTACACCCAGCCCAACCCGCAGATTGATTTCGAGCGCACGCCCTTCCAGGTGGTGGCGCGCAACACGCCCTGGACCGAGGGCCATGGCGACACCCCGCGCCGCGCCGCCGTCAGCTCCTTCGGCGTGGGTGGCACCAACGCGCACGTGGTCATCGAGGCCGCGCCCGCCGCGCCGCCTTCGCCCGGCAACGAGGCCGAAGGCCAGCGCTGGGTGCTGCCGCTGTCCGCCCGCACGGCCGACGAGGCCCTGGCGCGCGCCCACGCCCTGGCCGACCACCTGCAGGCCCATCCCGAGCTGCCGCTGCCCGCCGTGGCCGCCACGCTGATGCGCGGGCGCCGGGCCATGGCGCAGCGCCTGAGCGTGGTCGCGGCCTCCACCGCGCAAGCCGTGGCGGCGCTGCGCGGGCTCAAGTCCCCCACCACCGCGCTGGCCGCGCCGCGCCTGGTCTTCCTGTTCCCTGGCCAGGGCTCGCAGCACCCGGGCATGGCGCGCCAGCTGTTCGACGAGGCCCCGGCCTTCGGCGAGGCCCTGCGGCGCTGCACCGAGGCGCTCAAGCCCCTGCTCGGCGGCACCGACCTGCTGCCCTGGCTGGTTCAGGCCGATCCGGCCGACGAGGCCATCGCGACCCAGTTGGCCGACACCCGCCACGCGCAGCCGGCGCTGTTCGCCATGTCCTACGCGCTGGCCAGCTGGCTCGACAGCCTGGGCCTGAAACCCGCGGCGCTCATCGGCCACAGCATCGGCGAGTACGCCGCCGCCTGCCACGCCGGCGTGATGCCGCTGGACAACGCGCTGGCCGCCGTGGTCGCGCGCGGCCAGGCCATGGCCGACCAGCCCCCCGGCGCCATGCTGGCCGTGCGCCTGGGCGCCGACGAACTGCGCGCGCGCCTGCCCGAAGGCATCGACATCGCCGGCATCAACGCGCCCACGCTCACCGTCGTCGCGGGCCCCTTCGAGGCCATCGAGTCGCTGGCCAAGGCCCTGGAACGCAGCGAGGTGCACTGCACCCGCCTGCGCGTCTCGCACGCCTTCCACAGCGCCAGCATGGACGGCGCGCTGCCGCGCGTGCAAGCCGCGCTCGCCAAGGCCCACCTGGGCGCGCCGCGCCTGCCGGTGTACTCCTGCGTCAGCGGCGCGCCCCTGACCGCCGCCGAGGCCACCGACCCCGCCTACTGGGCGCGCCAGGTGCGCGCGCCCGTGCGTTTCAGCCAGGCCGTGCAGGCCGAGCTCGCCCAGGGCGAGTGCGTCTTCCTGGAAGTCGGCCCCGGCCAGGCGCTGTCCGCGCTGGTGCGCCAGCACCGCGGCGCGCAGAACGCGGCGCCGCGTTGCCTGGCCCTGCTCGGTCCCGCCAACCAGCCCGGCGAGCCCGCCGCGCACGCGCTCGCCACCATCGGCGCGCTGTGGTGCACGGGCGTGGACATCGCCTGGCCCGTGGCCGCGAGCGCGCGCCGCGCGGCCCTGCCCACCTACCCCTTCGGCGGCGAACGCCACTGGTTCACGCGCCGCGCGCCCACCGCCACCCCCACCCTTTCATCGACCGGTGCCCCGGCACCCCAGCAGGCCCCTATTGCCATGAGTCGCATCCCCGCCGTCGAAGCCGAACTGCAACGCATCCTCAGCGATGTCTCGGGCCTGCCCGCCGACGAGATCGCGCCCGAAGCCAGCTTCGTGGACCAGGGCCTGGACTCGCTCTCGCTGACCCAGGCCACGCTGGAGATCGAGCGCGTGTTCGGCGTCAAGCTGCGCTTCCGCCGCCTGCTGGAAGACCTGGACAACACGCACAAGCTGGCGGCCCTGCTCGACGCCGAGATGCCGCCCGAGC
>NZ_MKSS01000321.1:0-7475 GCF_001897365.1 Hydrogenophaga sp. 70-12 | reverse complement strand
GTCGAAGCGCACGGCACCGGCACGCCGCTGGGCGACCCGATCGAGGTCGGTGCCCTGGGGGCCGTGCTCGGTGCGGGCCGCGAGGCCACGCGGCCCCTGCTCATCGGTTCCATCAAAACCAACGTCGGCCACCTGGAGGCCGCGGCCGGCGTGGCCGGCATCGCCAAGGTGGTGCTGGGCCTGCAGCGCGGCGAGCTGCCGCCGCACCTGCACTTCCGCCAGGGCAACCCGCACATCGACTGGGCCGCCTGGCCGCTGCAGGTGCCCACCGCCGTGACGCCCTGGGCGCCCATCGAAGGGCGCCGGCTCGCGGGTGTCAGCGCCTTCGGCTTCAGCGGCACCAACGCCCACGTGGTCCTGGAGGCCGCGCCCGAGGCGCCCGCGCGCGAGGCCCCGGCGCTTGAGCGCACCACGCACCTGCTGGCCCTGTCGGCGCGCCACGAAGGCGAGCTGGCCGAGCTGGCGCGGCGCTACGCGCAGGCCCTGGCCGCGCCCGACCTGAACCTGGCCGACCTGTGCTTTACCGCCAACGCCGGCCGCGCGCATTTCGCGCACCGCCTGGCCGTGCGCGGCCAGAACGCGGCGCAGATGATCGACGGCCTGCGGGCTTACCTGGACGGGCGCGAGGCCGAGGCGCTGGTGAGCGGCCACAACGAGGGCGCCGCGCGCCCGCGCGTGGCCTTCCTCTTCACGGGGCAGGGCGCCCAGCACGTGGGCATGGGGCGCGCGCTGTACGAACAGCAGCCCGTGTTCCGCGCCACCATGGACGCCTGCGACGCCGCGCTGCGCCCGCACATGGACCGGGGCCTGCTGGCGCTGCTGTACGCCCCGCTTGACGCGGCGGTGTCCATCGACGACACGGTCTACGCCCAGCCGCTCACCTTCGCCATCGAGGTCTCGCTGGCCGCGCTCTGGCGCTCCTGGGGCATCGAGCCCGAGGCCCTGCTGGGCCACAGCCTGGGCGAGTACGCGGCGGCCTGCGTGGCCGGCGCCCTGTCGCTGGAGGACGGCCTGCGCGCCGTGGCCGCGCGCGGGCGCCTCACGCACGCGCTGCCGGCCGACGGCGGCATGGCCGCCGTGTTCGCGCCGCGGGCCACGGTGCAGGCCCAGCTGGCCGCCAGCGGCGACCCGGCGCTGACCATCGCCGCCGACAACGGCCCCGAGCACTTCGTCATCAGCGGCCCGCGCGCCAGCGTGATGGCCGCCGTGGCCGCGCTGGAGGCCCAGGGCGTGCGCGCCAAGTCGCTGCGCGTGCCGCACGCGGCGCACTCCGCCCTCATCGAGCCCGCGCTGCCCGGCCTGCGCGAAGCGCTGGCCAGCGCGCGTTTCTCGCCGCCGGCCATCGCCCTGGTGTCCAACCTCACGGGCGAGCCCGTGGGCCCGAACGAGCTGGCCGACCCCGACTACTGGCTGCGCCACATGCGCCAGCCGGTGCGCTTCGCGCCGGCCCTGCAGGTGCTGCTGCGCCAGGGCATCACGCACTTCATCGAGGTCGGCCCGCACCCGGTGCTGCTGGGCATGGGCGCCGAATGCGCGGCCGGCGCAGCCGTCGAATGGCTGCCCTCGCTGCACCGCGAGCGGCCCGACGCCAGCGACATGCTGGAAGGCCTGCAGAAGCTCTACGCGGCGGGCGCCGAGGTCGACTGGGCCGGCTTCGACGCGCCCTTCGCGCGCCGCCGCGTGGCCGCGCCGGGCTATCCCTGGCGCGCCACGCGCCACTGGATGGACGTGGTCAACCAGGCGCCGGGCATGGCCTTGAACGCGGGCCAGCGCTGGGCCGCGCTGAGCCAGGCGCTGGACCGGCAGGCACAACGCGGCCCGCTGGACCTGGGCATCGCCTCCTACCCCGCCAAATGGGCCTGCCTGGAAGGCATCACCCTCGCGCATGCCGCGCACACGCTGCGCGAGGCGGGCCTGTTCCGCGAAGCCGGCGAATCGCGCACGCTCGACGAGGTGCTGCAGGCCGGCGGCATCGCGGCCGGCTACCGCCACCTGGTGGCGCGCTGGCTGGCCGGCCTGGCCGCGCGCGGCGATCTGCGCGCGCAGGGCGAGGCCTTCGTGGCCGACGCGCCGCTGGCCGCGCCCGACCTGCCCGCGCTGTGGGCCGGCGCCCAGGCCCTGTTCGCCGACAACCAGCCCCTGTTCGACTACCTGCGCCACTGCGGCTCGCTGGTCGAACCCGTGCTGCGTGGCCGCGAAAGCCCGCTGGAAACCCTGTTCCCCGGCGGCTCCTTCGAGCTCGCCGAAAACCTGTACCAGCGCTCGGCCACCATGCGCTACATCAACGGCCTGGCCGCCACCGCCTTCGAGTCGCTGGGCGCCTCGGTGCCGCCCGGGCGCCAGCTGCGCGTGCTGGAGATCGGCGCCGGCACCGGCGGCACCAGCGCCGCGGTGCTGGCCGCGCTGCCGCCCGATCGCGCGCGCTACCACTTCAGCGACGTGTCCGACGTGTTCCTCGACCGCGCGCGCGAGCGCTTCGCCGAGCACCGCTTCCTGAGCTTCGGCGCCTTCGACATGGACCAGGACCCGGCCGCGCAGGGTTATGCGCCCGGCGGCTTCGACGCCATCGTCGCCGCCAACGCGGTGCACGCGAGCAAGGACCTGCGCACCGCGCTGCAGCGCCTGCGCGGCCTGCTCGCCCCGGGCGGCGTGCTGGTGCTGGTGGAGTCCACCACCCACCTGGCGTGGTTCGACATGAGCACCGGCCTGATCGAAGGCTGGCAGCACTTCGCCGACGACCTGCGCACCGACAACCCGCTGCTGCCGCCGGCCACCTGGGTGCGCGCCCTGCGCGAGGCCGGCTTCGACGAGGCCGGCGCCTGGCCGCCCGCCGGCTCGCCCGCCGAGGCCCTGGGCCAGCACCTCATCGTGGCCCGCGCGCCGGGCTCGGCCGAGGCCGGCGGTGGCGCGACGCAGGCGATCGAACCGACCGGTGCCCCGGCGGCCGCGCCCACGCGCTCCGGGCCGCAGGAAGCGGCCGAGGCGCTGCGGCGCCGCGTGCGCGAGGCCCTGCCAGGCGAACGCCTGGACCTCTTGCGTGAATTCGTGCGCGATCGGGTCGTTCGCGTGCTGCGCCTGGACCAGAACGAGCCGCCAGGGCGGCACGATCGGCTGATGGACCTCGGATTCGACTCGCTCATGGCCGTGCAGCTGCGCAACCAGCTCGGCACCGGCCTGGGCCTGGACAAGCCGCTGCCCGCCACGCTGATGTTCGACTACCCCACGATCGACGCGCTGGCCACCCACCTGCTGGGCCGCGTGGCGCCCACCGACACGGCCGCGCCCGCCGCCGCGGCCACGGCCGCCCCGGCCACCGCGCCCGAAGCGCTCGGCGCGGCCGCCGTGGCCGCCATGAGCGACGAAGAGATCGAAGCGCTGCTGCTCGCGCGCCTGGACAAGACCTGAACGATGAACGACGCAAGCCCCCCGGCCCCCGCTGGCGAACCCGCCCTGTCGCCCCTCAAGCGCGCCTTCCTCGCGCTGGAGGCGGCGCAGTCGCGCGTGGCCGCGCTGGAGGCCGCGGCGCGCGAGCCCATCGCCATCATTGGCCTGGGCTGCCGCGTGCCCGGCGGCGGCAACGACGCCGACAGCTTCTGGCGCCTGATGCGCGACGGCGTGGACGCCATCGGCCCGCTGCCCGCCGATCGCTGGGACACCGAGGCCCTGTACGACCCCGACCCCGAGGCGCCCGGGCGCATTGCCACGCGCGCGGGCGGCTTCCTCGGCGCCATCGACGGCTTCGACGCCGGCTTCTTTGGCATCGCACCGCGCGAGGCCCAGGGCATGGACCCGCAGCAGCGCCTGCTGCTCGAAGTGAGCTGGGAGGCCCTGGAGCACGCGGGCCAGGCGCCCGACCGGCTGGAGGGCACGCGCACCGGCGTCTACATGGGCATGTGCAGCAGCGACTACGCCTACCTGCAGCTCATGAGCGGCGACCGCTCGCTGCTCGACGCGCATTTCACCTCGGGCATCGCCCACAGCATCGGCTCGGGCCGCCTCTCGTACCTGCTGGGACTGCAGGGCCCCAGCCTCACGCTGGACACCGCCTGCTCGTCCTCGCTGGTGGCCGTGCACCTGGCCTGCCAGGCGCTGCGCGCGGGCGACTGCCGCATGGCCCTGGCCGGCGGTGTCAATCTCATCCTCTCGCCCGACCTGTACATCGCGCTGTCGCACGCGCGCATGCTCGCGCCCGACGGCCGCTGCAAGACCTTCGACGCGTCCGCCGACGGCTTCGCGCGCGGCGAGGGCTGTGGCGTGGTGGTGCTCAAGCGCCTGAGCGACGCGCAGGCCGACGGCGACCGCGTGCTCGCGGTGATCCGCGGCAGCGCCGTCAACCAGGACGGCCCCAGCAGCGGCCTGACCGCGCCCAACGGCCCGGCGCAGGAAGCGGTGATCCGCGAGGCCCTGGCGCGCGCGGGCCTGCGGCCGCACGAGGTCGGCCTGATCGAGGCGCATGGCACCGGCACGCAGCTGGGCGACCCGCTGGAGGTGCAGGCCTTGGGCGCGGTGTTCGGCGCCGGGCGCGAACAGCCGCTGTGGCTGGGTTCGGTGAAGACCAACCTGGGCCACCTGGAAGCGGCGGCCGGCGTCACCGGGCTCATCAAGCTGGTGCTGTCGCTGCGGCAGCGGCAGATTCCGCCGCACCTGCACTTCAAGACGCCCAGCCCGCACATTCCCTGGGACGATTTCGCCCTGCGCGTGCCCACCGCGCTCACGCCCTGGGAGCCCATCAACGGCCGCCGCATCGCGGGCGTCAGCTCCTTCGGCTTCAGCGGCACCAACGCGCACGTGCTGGTGGAAGAGGCCCCCGAGGCACCGGCGGCGGTGAACAGCCCCGCCGGCCGCCAGTGGCCGTTCGTGCTCTCGGCCAAGAACGACGCCGCGCTGGCCGCGCTGGCCGCGCGCTGCGCCGAGGCCTTCGCGGGCCGGCCCGACGAGCAACTGGCCGATCTCTGCTTCAGCGCCGCCGTGGGCCGCGCGGCCTTCGCGCTGCGCGCCGTGGTGCTGGCGCGCAGCGTGGCCGAACTGGTCGAGGGCCTGCGCGCCCTGGCCGAGGGCCGCGAGGCGCCGAACCTGCGGACCGCGCGCGTGCACCGCCGCGACCCGGCGCGTTTCGCCTTCCTGTTCACGGGGCAGGGCGCGCAGTACCTGGGCATGGGCCGCGCCCTCTATGAGCGCGAGCCGGTGTTCCGCCGCGCGCTCGATGAATGCGCCGCCGGGCTGCAAGGCGCCATCGAGCGCCCCTTGCTCGAGCTGCTGTTCGACCCCGAGGCGCCGGCGAAGCGGCTCGACGACACCGGCTTCACCCAGCCCGCGCTGTTCGCCATCGAGTACTCGCTGGCGCAGCTGTGGATCAGCTGGGGCATCCGGCCCGACGCGGTGATGGGCCATTCGGTGGGCGAACTCGTGGCCGCCTGCCTCGCGGGCGTGATGCCGCTGGAGCGCGCCCTGTGGCTGATCGCCCGGCGCGGCGCGCTGATGCAATCGCTGCCCGCCGGTGGCCGCATGGCGGCCGTGTCCGCGCCCGAGGCCGAGGTGGCCGAGGCGCTCGCCCCGCGCGCGGCGCGGGTCGCCATCGCGGCGGTCAACGGCCCGCGCCAGACCGTGATCGCGGGCGCCGCCGCCGACGTGGACGCCCTGTGCGAGGGCTTCGCGGCGCGCGGCCACCGCTGCCAGGTGCTGCCGGTCTCGCACGCCTTCCATTCCCCGCTGGTCGAGCCGGTGCTCGACGCCTTTGAGCAGGCCGCGTCAAGCGTGCCGTTCGCCGCGCCGCGGCTGCGCCTGGTGTCCAACCTCACGGGCGGCTGGGCCGACCCGGCCGAGGTGACCCAGCCCCGCTACTGGCGCCGCCACGTGCGCGAGGCCGTGCGCTTCGCCGATGGCCTGCGCACGCTGGCCAGCGTCTCGCCCGACGTGTGCATCGAGGTCGGCCCGCACCCCACGCTGCTGCCGTTCGTGGAGGCCACGCTGGGCGCGGGCGCGCCCACCCTGGTGCCCACGCTGCGCAAGGGCCGCGACGACCTGGACCAGCTCGCCGAGTCGCTGGGCGGCCTGTTCCTGGCCGGCGCGCCGCTGGACTGGCGGGCCGTCTGGTCCTCGTCCGGCTGCCGGCCCACCGATTTGCCCGGCACCCCCTTCCAGCGCGAGCGCCAGTGGTTCCGCGCGCGCCCCGTGGCGCCCCGGTCCGCGGGCCGCGACACCGCGCACCCGCTGCTGGGCACGCGCCTGCGCGGCGCCTTGCGCGAGGTGGTGTCGTTCGAACAGCGCCTGCGCGCCGCCGACCTGCCGTACCTGGCCGACCACCGGGTCAACGGGCGCGCCATCCTGCCGGCCACCGGCTTCCTGGAAATGGCGCTGGCCGCCAGCCGCCAGGTCTGGGGCGAGGCGCGCGCGCTGCACGACGTGGCGATCGTCGAGCCCCTGGCCTTCGAGGGCGAGGAGGCCCGCACGGTGCAAGTCATCGTGCGCCGGCCCGAGGGCGAGGCCGCCAGCGTCGAGGTGCTGTCGCAGGCCGATGGCGCCGATGAGGACGCGTGGCAACGGCATGCGCTGGGCCGTTATGCCGATGCGGCCGAGCGCGCCGAAGCGCCCACGCCCGAGCCGCGCGAGGCCGTGCGGGCCCGCTGCACCGACACGCGGGACGGCGCCGCGCACCGCGAGGGCCTGCGCGAGCGCCAACTGGACTTCGGTCCCAGCCTGCACGGCGTGCGCCACCTCCACCGCCAGGACGGCGAGGCCCTGGGCGAGATCGAACTGCCCGCCGCCGCCGGCGCGGGCGACTACCTGCTGCACCCGGCCCTGCTTGACGCCTGCCTGCAGGTGATGGCCGCGGCGCTGCCCGCGCGCACCGCTGCTGGCCAGGCCTACCTGCCGATGGCGATCGAGCGCCTGCAATGGCACCGCACGCCGGGGCCGCGGGTGACCAGCCATGCGCGCATCACCGTGGGCGAGGGCGGGGCGGGGCTGCTCAAGGCCAGCGTCACCGTCAGCGACGACCAGGGGCCCGTGGCCACGCTCGAAGGCATCGCGCTGCGCCCGCTGGGCGCGGGCGAGGCCCCGGTCTACGCCATCGAATGGCCGCGCGCGCCCGACGCCGCCTGGCTGCCCGCGCCCACCGAACTGGCGGCCTTGGCCGGCCCGCTGCTCGACGGCCTGGCGCGCGAGCACGGCCTGGACGACTACCAGCAGGCCTTCCTGGCGCTGGAGTCCCTGAGCGCCGACTGGATCGTGCGCGCCCTGGCCGAGCTGGGCTGGCGCCCCGCGGCCGGCGAGCGGGTCGAGGCCGCCGCGCTGGCGCGCGCGCTCGGCGTGGCGCCGCGCTACCACCGCCTGCTGCCGCGCCTGCTGGCCATCCTGGCCGAGGACGGCGTGCTGCGCGCCGAGGGCGGGGCCTGGACCGTGTTGCACTGGCCCACGCCGGCCGACCCGATGCAGCGCCTGCCCGCGCTGCTGCAGCGCCACCCGGCCGCGCGCCC
>NZ_MKSS01000320.1:0-1297 GCF_001897365.1 Hydrogenophaga sp. 70-12 | reverse complement strand
CGGGAAAGCCCTCGGCGCCGGTGACGCTCAGCGTGGGGCGCCAGGTGCGGTTGATCAGGGCCTCCACCGGGTCGGTGGTGGTGGGCAGGGCGAACAGGGTGCTGCCGCCGCAGTCGTGGTGGGCCCAGGGGAAGCGCTTGTAGATCTCGTCGCCCAGGATGGCGGCGGTGGCGCGCGCCTGCTCCAGCCGCTCGGCCGGCACCTCGCAGTGGAAGCTGGCGGGCAGCAGGCGGCCGGTGGCGCTGTCCTCCAGCCGGTCCAGCACCTGGCGCATGATGCGAAAGCTCGAGGGCACCAGGCCCGAGGCGTCGCCCGAGTGGATGCCCTCGGTGAGGACCTCGACCTTGAGCACACCGGCGGCCATGCCGCGCAGGCTGGTGGTGAGCCAGAGCTGGTCGTAGTTACCGGCGCCGCTGTCCAGGCAGATCACCAGGCCCACGTCGCCCAGGCGCGGCCGCAGGGCGTCCACGTAGGGCAGCAGGTCGCCGGAGCCGCTTTCCTCGCAGGTCTCGATGATCCCCACGATGCGCGGATGCGCCGCGCCCTGCGCCTGAATGGCCTGGATCGCTGCCACGCTGGCGTAAACCGCGTAGCCGTCGTCGGCGCCACCGCGGCCATAGAGCTTGCCGTCGTCGATCTTGGGCGTCCAGGGGCCCAGGTCGCTGCGCCAGCCGGTGAACTCGGGCTGCTTGTCCAGGTGGCCATACATCAGCACGGTCTGGCCCGAGGCCGGGGCGGGGGTGCCGTCCTGGCCCGCGCTGGCCGGCAGCTCGAAGAACAGCACCGGCGTGCGCGGGCGGCCGTGCGCGTCGTTCAGGCGCACGATCTCCAGCCGCAGCCCGGGCACGCGCTGCGCGCTCACCCAGTCGGCGGCCGATTGCAGCACACGCTCGAGCAGGCCGTGGGCGGCCCAGTCGGCGTCGAATGCGGGGGATTTGGCCGGGACGGCCACGTAGTCGAGCAGCGCGGGCACGATGCGATCGCGCCAGCTGGCATCGACATGGGATTGCAGGGCCGCCGCGTCGAGCGGCAGCGGCTGAGGCAGGCGGGCGTTCATGGCGATCTCCATCGGGATCGCCCCGGTGTGGGCACGCTGCCCCTCCCAGGTGAACCCTGGGGGGAGTATAGGCAGGAGCGGCGCCGCGCGACGTCGCCGCGCGGCCGTTTCCTCAAGCTGTGGTACGGAAGCGGCCGACCACCAGGGCGAGCTGCTCGGCCTGCTCCTTCAGGCTCTGAGCGGCGGCCGCGCTCTGCTCCACCAGCGCCGCGTTCTGCTGCGTCATCTGGTCGAGCTGGT
>NZ_MKSS01000319.1:0-1312 GCF_001897365.1 Hydrogenophaga sp. 70-12 | reverse complement strand
CTACGTCGGCATCAACACCGTGATCTCGCTCACTGTGGCGCTGCCCGCGGCCTACGCTTTCTCGCGCTACCGCTTCCTGGGCGACAAGCACGTTTTCTTCTGGCTGCTCACCAACCGAATGACGCCACCGGCGGTGTTCCTGCTGCCCTTCTTTCAGCTCTACACCACGCTGGGCCTGATGGACACGCACATCGCCGTGGCGCTGGCGCACCTGCTGTTCAACGTGCCGCTGGCGGTGTGGATCCTCGAAGGCTTTATGAGCGGCATCCCGCGCGAGATCGACGAGACCGCCTACATCGACGGCTACAGCTTCCCGCGCTTCTTCTTCACCATCTTCCTGCCCCTCATCAAGGCCGGCGTGGGCGTGGCCGCGTTCTTCTGCTTCATGTTCAGCTGGGTGGAGCTGCTGCTGGCGCGCACGCTCACCAGCGTGAACGCCAAGCCCATCGTGGCGACGATGACGCGCACGGTGTCGGCCTCGGGCATGGACTGGGCCACGCTGGCGGCGGCCGGCGTGCTGACCATCGTGCCGGGGGCGATCGTCATCTGGTTCGTGCGGCACTACATCGCGAAGGGCTTCGCGATGGGCCGCGTCTGACAAGTCTGTTCCCAACGATTGGAGGACCCCATGTTCGACTGGATGGTCTGGACCCCGCCGGTGGCGATCTTCTTCACCGCCATCGCGCTGCTGCTCTTTGGCATGACGGTGTGGGAGGTTCGCGCGCCCACCATCGAGCGCAAGGGCTTTCTGCCCATGAAGACCACGCGCGGCGACCGGCTCTTCGTGGGCCTGCTCGGCGCCGCCTACATCAACCTGGCCTTCGTCGGCATGGCCGGCCGCTTCGCCGAATGGTTCCGGCTGGAGCAGGAACCCTCGGCCTGGATCGGTTTCGCCGTCTCGATGCTGTGGCTCGCCCTGGTGATGCGCAAGGGCTGAGCGAGGTTTTCAACGACCGGACCGCCGCTTCCCCGGTGCCGTGTCGATCCGCTGGCGGGGAGGCACACCATCAACACCCAAGGAGACAACATGAAACTGCGACACACGGCGCTCGCTGCGCTGATCGCGACCGGCGCCGCGCTGCCCGCCTGGGCGGACGAGGCCGCCGCCAAGCGGTGGATCGACAGCGAGTTCCAGCCGTCGACCCTGAGCAAGGCCCAGCAGGCGGCCGAGCTCAAGTGGTTCATCGACGCCGCCGCCAAGCTCAAGGCCAAGGGCGTCAAGGAAATCTCGGTGGTGTCCGAGACCATCACCACGCACGAGTACGAGTCCAAGACCCTGGCCAAGGCCTTCAGCGAGATCACGGGCATCACC
>NZ_MKSS01000318.1:0-13216 GCF_001897365.1 Hydrogenophaga sp. 70-12 | reverse complement strand
TGGCGTTGTTGTTGTCCAGTTCGCGGCTCTTCTGCGCCAGCATGGCCTGGGTGATGACGAGCTCGCCCACCAGGTTGATGAGCTGGTCGACCTTGCTCACCGACACGCGCAGGGTGCTCGACTCGAGGCCGGCGCCGCCCGCGGCGGCGGGGGCGGCCGCGCTGGCCCGGGCCTCGGCGGCGCGCGTGTCGCGGGCCGCGGCGGCGCTGGCGTGCGCGCTGGGCGCGCCGGGCAGGCCGGGCGAGCCTTCGAAGAAGCCGTAGTCCTTGCCCTCGGTGGCCGGGGGCATGGGCACCTTGCCGTGCACCACGTCGCCGGCCGGGTGGATCTGGATCTGCTCCTTGCTCACGTGGAAGGTGAACAGGTCCAGCAGTTCGTTGTCGCTGGCCGCGGTGCGGGCGCGGAACACGCGCTTGCCGGGTTGGTCGCAGGGCATGGCCGAAACCGTGCCCAGGCCGGGGATGTCGCGGAACAGCTCGGCGATGCCGTCGGCCTGCGCGGGGTTGTCGATCGGGCCGATGTGGATGTCGATCTCGCGCTCGGCCTTGGACGCGGGGGCGGCGGCCACCGGCGCGGGGGCCGGCGCGGGCGCCGCGACCACGGGGGCTGGCGCGGCCACGGGCGCTGGCGCGGTGGCGGCGGGCGCGTCCTGGCCCTGGGCCAGGGCGTAGATGCGCGCCACCAGGTTGCCGGTGTCGGGCGGGCTGCCCACGCCCTGGTGGGCGCCCAGCTGGCCGCGCAGCGCGTCGCTGGATTCGAGCAGCACGTCCACCATGGCGGTCGTGGGCTGCAGTTCGTGGCGGCGCAGCTTGTCCAGCAGCGACTCGGCCTGGTGCGTGAGTTCGGCCACGTCGGCGAAGCCGAAGGTGGCCGCGCCGCCCTTGATGGAGTGGGCGCAGCGGAAGATGGCGTTGAGTTCCTCGTCCTGCGCGGCGTTCACGTCCAGCGCGAGCAGCATCTGCTCCATCTGATCGAGGTTCTCGCCCGCTTCCTCGAAGAAGATTTGATAGAACTGGCTGAGGTCGATGTCGTTGCCGAGGTGTTGGCCCTCGTTCATCATGTCGCCCATTTCACTTCTCCTGCAGGGGTGTTCTTTGGCCAGAGGTCCCACGGAACCGGCTTGGCCGGGCCGTTGGTGCCGCCCCCTTGAGGGGGTCGCGCGAAGCGCGGCGGGGGTGTTTCATCGAATCACTTTGTTGATGACTTCGATGAGGCGGCCGGGATCGAAGGGCTTGACCAGCCAGCCGGTGGCGCCCGCGGCGCGGCCGGCCTGCTTCATGGCGTCGCTGGACTCCGTGGTCAGCACCAGGATCGGCGTGTTCTTGAATTTGGGGTGCTCGCGCAGCTTGCGCGTCAGGCCCAGGCCGTCCAGCTTGGGCATGTTCTGGTCGGTCAGCACCAGGTCGACGCTGTGGTTCTGCGCCTTTTCCCAGGCGTCCTGGCCGTCCACCGCTTCCACCACGTGAAAGCCGGCACCCGTCAGGGTGAAGGACACCATTTTTCGCATGGATGCCGAGTCGTCGACGGCAAGGATCGATCGCATGGGAGTTTCTCCGTTCTTCGGGTGTTATCGGCGGCGCGCGGGCATTCTTAAAAGAGCTCCACCGAACCCGCGTCCATCTCGCCCTGTGTCACGGGGCTGGGGCGTTCGGGCATGGGGTCGAGGTCCAGGGGCACCTCGTCCTCCTCGGGCGCCATGGCCTGCTCGGCCAGGCGCCAGGCGCAACCCTTGAGCATGCGGCCGGTGTGCGCCAGCAGCTGGGTGGCCATGTCGTGGAACTGCAGCTCGGTCACCGCCTGGTGCAGGCTGTGGCGAATGCGGGTGAGCTCCTCGCCCAGAGCGCCCTCCAGGGCTTCCAGGTCGCGGTTGGCGTTGCCGAAGCGCTCCAGCAGGTTGCCGGTGGCGTGGTCCAGCAGGCCTTCCAGGCGCTGCAGATCGGTCATGGCGATGAGCAGCGAGTCCTGCAGATCGGCCACCAGCGCCACGGGCAGCGTGACCGAAGGCGGGGTCGGCGGCGAAGCGGGGGTCTCCATGGGGGGGCAGGGGGAAGGTGGTACGGATACGGGGTATTACAATTTTCGGCAGCCGCCTCCTGGGGTATCGACCGAATACGGCCTGGAATTCAGCCCTTTTGGCCGTCTCCGTCGACCTCCAGGCGCTTCTAATCCCTTCTTCGCCAGGCGACACAGAGCACCTTCCATGACCGGTACCGGTGAAGCGACAGCGAGCCACCCGCGACCGGTGCGCATCCTCCACCTGGAGGACTCCCGCGTGGACCACGCGCTGGTGAAGTTCGCGCTGCAGCGCAGCCAGCTCGCCAACGAGATCACGCTGGTGGACACGCTGGAGGATTTCCGCCGCGAGGCGCAATCGGGCCAGCACGACATCGTGCTCGCGGACTACCACCTGCCCGGCTTCACCGGCCTGGACGCCTGGGACGTGGTCTGCAAGCTGGGCATCCAGGTGCCTTTCGTCATCCTCTCCGGCGCGATCGGCGAGACCGCCGCCGTGGACGCCATGCACCGTGGCGTGAGCGACTACCTGCTCAAGGACAGCATGCACCGCCTGGCGCACGTGGTGAAGCGCGCGCTGGAGATCAGCGACGCGCGCAAGGCCAAGGCGCGCGCCGACGCCGAGCTGGCCGAGTCGCGCCAGCGCCTGGCCGAATTGGCCGAGCACCTGCAGACCAGCATCGAGCAGGAGCGCGCGGATATCGCGCGCGAAATCCACGACGACATCGGTGGTGCGCTGGCCGCTATCAAGCTGGATCTGGCCTGGGTGGGCCGGCGCGCCAGCGACGCCGACATGCAGCGCCACGTGAACACCGCGCTGGACATGGTGCAGCACGCCCTGGGGGCGAGCCAGCGCATCATGATGAATCTGCGCCCGCCCATCCTGGACCAGGGCCTGGTGGCCGCGGTGGTCTGGCTGGCCGCGGGCTTCGAGCGGCGCACCGGCCTGCGCGTGCACGTGCGCCGCACGGCCGAGCGCATCGAAGTGCCGCGCGACGTGCAGCTCGTGGCCTACCGCACCGCGCAGGAGGCCATGACCAACGTGGCCAAGCACGCCGCTGGCGCGACCCACGTGGAAATCGATCTCAACGACGGAGAGGGCGTGCTCACGCTGGAGGTGAGCGACAACGGCCCCGGCATGGACAGCGGCGCGCTGCGCAAGGCCAAGTCCTTTGGCCTGCTGGGCCTGCGCGAGCGCGCGGCCAAGGTGGGTGGCTGGCTGGACGTCAGCGCCTCGCCGCGTGGCACCTCGGTCATTCTCTCGGTACCGCTGCCGTCGGGCGACACATTGCCGCCGCCGATGGAGCACAAGGAAGCCCATGATCAAGGTGATTTTGTGTGACGACCACGCCGTGGTGCGCCGCGGCATCCGCGACACCATCAGCGAAGCGGTCGACATCCAGGTCGTCGGCGAAGCCGGCAGCTACCCCGAACTGCGCGACCTCATGCGCAGGACGCCCTGCGACGTGCTGGTGCTGGACCTGAACATGCCCGGCCGCGGCGGCCTGGAGGTGCTGGGCGCGCTCAAGGAAGAGGGCTCGCCGGTGAAGGTGCTGGTGGTCTCGATGTAC
This sequence comes from Hydrogenophaga sp. 70-12, assembly GCF_001897365.1. NCBI lineage: Bacteria > Pseudomonadati > Pseudomonadota > Betaproteobacteria > Burkholderiales > Comamonadaceae > Hydrogenophaga > Hydrogenophaga sp. 70-12. The sequence goes on along the minus strand of NZ_MKSS01000318.1, from coordinate 9,632 downwards.
CCCGAGGACCAGTACGCCATCCGCTGCCTGCGCGCGGGCGCGCGCGGCTACGTCAACAAGGCCGGCGACCCGGCCGAGCTGGTCGGCGCCATCCGCGTGGTGCAGCAGGGCCGCAAGTACGTCACGCCCGAGGTGGCGCAGATGCTGGTGGACACGCTCAGCGCGCCCGAGACCGAGGAGCTGCACGCCAGCCTGTCCGAACGCGAACTGCAGACCCTGCAGAAGATCGCCTCGGGCAAGAAGCTCAGCGACATCGCCGAGGAACTGATGCTCAGCCCCAAGACCGTGAGCGTGTACCGCGCGCGGGTGCTGGAGAAGCTGCACCTGTCGAACAACGCCGAGCTCACGGTGTACGCGATCCGCAACGGGCTGGTATGAGCGGCGGGACGACGCGCCGGGCGGCGCTGGTGGGCCTGAGCGCCGCGCTGCTCGCCGCCTGCGGCAAGGGCGACCCGCAGGCCCGGCTGGAGGCCGCCGCCAAGGCCCTGCAGGCCGCCATCGAGGCGCGCCACACCAGCGACGTGATGGACCTGCTCGATGAGCATTTCCAAGGCAGCGGCAACCTGGATCGCGACGGCACGCGCCGGCTGCTGACCGCCACCTTCCTGCGCTACCAGAACATCCAGGTGATGGCGATGTCGAGCCGCCACCGCGTGGACCCGCAGACACCCACGCTGGGCGTGAGCGAGGCGCAGGTGCTGGTCACCGGCGCGCAGGGCCTGGTGCCCGAGCGCGCCGAGCCCTACAAGGTGCGGCTGGAGTGGCGCCTGGTGGGCGGGGACTGGAAGCTGGCGGACCTGCGCTGGGACGATTGACGATGTGGACGGCCCTCAGCGCGAACGGCCCGGCGTGGACCAGTCGCTGCGGTGCGTGGCGATGGCCAGCGTCAGGCCCATGAGCAGCAGGCTCAGGCCCACCACCGTGTACAGTGCCTGCGGCTGATCGCCGGCCAGGCGCGTCGCCAACCAGCCACCCGCCGCGACCACCACCAGCCGCGCCGCGCTGGCCACCAGTGGCCAGGTGAGCCGCCCCGCGCCCTGCGACGCGAAGAACAGCGCCAGACCCAAGCCGAAAAAGCCGTAGACCCCGCCCACGATGCGCAGGTAGCTCGCGCCCGCTGCCTGCACGGCCGCATCCCGGGTGAACGCCGCCATCCACAGATACGGCCACAGCGCGGCGACCAGTCCGATCGCGCCCGTGATCGCCCAGACCAGTGCGGCACCCGTCCAGGTGATGCGCTTGGCGCGCGCCGCCTGCTGCGCGCCAAGGTTGGTGGCCACCATGGCGGTGAGCGCGCCGCCGATGCCGAAGGCGATGGGCACCAAGATGTACTCCAACCGCGCGGCGATGCCGTAGCCCGCCATGGCCAGGCCGCCGAAGCCCGCCACGTAGGCCGTGGCCAAGGCAATCGAGCCGTTGCTCAGGATCGGGTTGATGGCGGAGGGCAGGGCGAGGCGAAGGATCTCGCGCGCGTCGTCGCGCCGCAGCCGCCAGCCCACGCCCAGCGGCCTGGCCGGCGCGCCCCGGCGCGACAGCCAGGCCAGCAGGGCCAGCGCCGACACCGCGCTGCAGGTGACGGTGCTGGCCGCCGCGCCGGCCACGCCCAACGGCGGCAGGGGGCCGAGGCCAAACACCAGTTGTGGCGCCAGCAGCAGGTGCATCACCGTGGTGGCGATGAGTGCCAACGCGGCCGCGCCCATCTGCCCGGTGCCGCGCGCCACGCCGGCCAGCACGTTGACCGTCCAGACCGCTGAGGCGCCCCCGAACAGCACCCCGGCGTAGCGGGTGGCCTGATCCAGCGCCGAGCCGCGCGCGCCCATGGCACCGTACAGCAGTGGCGACGCGGCGACGAGGGTGAACAGCAGCGAGGCGATCAGCCCCAGCACCAGAGCGTGCCAGGCCAGGCGCGCGGCGCGCGCGTCGTCGCCCGCCCCGGCCGCGCGCGCCACCACGGCCGTGGCGCTGCCACCCAGGCCGCCGGCCGACATGTGCAGCATCAGCATGGCCAGCGGCAGCACCACCGCCACGCCGGCCAGCGCGTCGGCGCCCAGGCGGCCCACGATGTAGCCGTCGAAGCCGATGACGATGGTGTTGGCGAACAGGCCCAGCACGTTGGGCGTGGCCAGTCGCATCAACGTGGGCAGCACGGGACCGTGCAGCATGCGCTGGCGGGTGTCGGCGGCGCTGGAAGGGGCGTTGGCCTTGGCGGTGGTGGTGGCGGCGTTCATGCTCAGGCGTGCAAATAGGCCGCTGTGGCGCTGGCGAGCGACTGTTTCACTTGGCGAGTCATGTCGTCGGCCAGCACCTCGGGCAGGCCGGCCTGCAGGCCATCGAAGGCGGCGCGCACGATCGCCTGCGGCGTGGACTTGGGCGCGTCGATGCCCTGCGTGAGGCTGGTGTCGACGAAGCCCATGTGCAGTGCCGTCACCTGTGTGCCCTGTTGCAGCAGCTCGTGCCGCAGGCCGTTGGTGAGCGCCCAGGCCGCCGACTTGGTGGCGCCGTAGGTGCCCAACAGCGGACGATTGATCCAGCTCGCGATCGACAGCACGTTGAGCATGGCGCCGCCGCCATTGGCCGCGAGCACCGGCGCGAAAGCCAGGGCCATGCGCTGCATGCCGAAGACGTTCACCTCGAGCTGGCGCCGCAAGGCCTCGAGCGCGTCGGGCAGCAGGAAGCCGCCGAGCTCGGCGACGCCCGCGTTGTTGATGAGCAGGGTCACGTCACCGCAGTCGCGCGCGGCGCGAAGAACCTGCTCGGGGCGGGTCACGTCCAGTTCGATGGGCGTGACGCCGTCGAGCGTCACATGCTGGGGTTGGCGGCTGGCGGCGTAAACGCGCTTCGCGCCGCGCGCCAGGGCTTCGCGTGCGAAGGCCAGGCCAATGCCACGGTTGGCGCCGGTGATGAAGACGACAGCGTTTTCTATCTGCACAAAGGACTCCTGAAGAATATGATGACCGTCATATTTGCGGCCATTGAGGAACGCGCGCCGAAGGCGCGCGATGGGGGTCAGTGTGTGGTGTCGGGTGGTGTGTTGGTGTTGTCCGGCGCGAACTGTTCCAGCAGGAAGCGCCGGCTGGCCGCGAGGTGGCGGCGGCCCTTGGTGTTGTCGCCGAGCGTGCGGGCGATTTGCAGAGCGCCCACCAATTGCGACGCGATCACACCGGCCGCCTCGCGCGCCTGCGCGGGCGCCAGCGTGGCGGCCACGGTGCGGGTCAAGGCCTCGATGCGCGCTGCGGCGGCCTCGCGCACGGGGTCGGGCTGGCGCGGCATTTCAGAGGCCAGCGCGGCCACCGGGCAACCACTCTCCGGGGAACGCAGGTGGCGGTCGGCGAGGTAGTTGTCGACCAGGGCCTGGAACCGGCTGCCGCCCTTGGCCTCGCCCGCGTCCAGCGCGCGACGCAACCGGACCTGGCTGTCCTCTCCCGCGCGTTCCAGCGCTTCGGCCAGCAGCGCCTCGCGTGAGGCGAAGTGCGCGTAGAAGCCGCCGTGCGTGAGTCCCGCGCGCTTCATGATGTCGGCCACGCCCACGCCCTGGAAGCCGCTGGCGCGCAGCACGCCGGCGGCGGTGTCCAGGATTCGTTCGTGCGTGGCCTGCTTGCGGCTGGTGGGGTTGTCCATGGCGGGGACGCTGAGGTTGGAAAAGCGAGTCTATTCAAATATGATAACCATCATATTTGAGGGGGCATGGGCACGAATCATGGCCCGCGCAGGCCCGCCAATGGATCAGCCCGTGAACAGCGCCGTCGCCAGCCGCAGCAGTGCGGCCACCGGCGTGTCCAGCATGGGCAGGGTGAAGGCGATGCCGATCAGACCGGCCGACAGCGTGATCGGGAAGCCGATGGCGAAGGCGTTCATCTGCGGCGCGATGCGCGAGACGAAGCCCAGCACGGTGTTGATGAACAGCAGCATGCCGATCAGCGGCAGCGCGATCCACAGGCCGTAGCGGAAGACCACGGCGCCCAGCTCGTGCAGGCGCATGGTGTTCACCGCGTCCAGCGCGCCGCCGCCCACGGGAAAGGTGCCGAAGCTGGAGACCACGGCCTGCAGCAGCATGAGGTGGCCACCCATCACCACGAACAGCAGCATCGTGGTGTTGCCGAAGAAGCGGCCCACGGTGCTGCTCTGGCTGCCGGTGCTGGGGTCGAAGAAGCCGGCGAAGTTCAGGCCCATCTGCAGGCCGATGAGTTCGCCCGCCAGTTCCACCGCCGCGAACACGATGCGCACCGCCAGGCCGATGGCCAGGCCGATCAGCACCTGCTGCACCACGGTTTCGAAGGCGCGCGCGTCGGTCAGCGCCACCACCGGCTGCTCGGGCAGCGCGGCCTGCGCGCAGAAGGCGATGAGGAAGGCCAGGGCCACGCGCGTGCGCACCGGCACCGAGCGCGAGGAGAAGATGGGCGCGCTGCTGAAAACGGCCAGGATGCGCAGGAACGGCCAGAACACCGGCGAGACCCAGGCCATGATCTGTGCTTCAGTGAAGGTGATCATGGATGAGCGAGCACGCGCAAGCCAGGGGCACCGGGGAGCCGGCTTTGCCGGGCCTCAGGTGCCGCCCCCTCGAGGGAGACGCGCAGAGCGCGGCGGGGGTGCTTCACTTACACGGCGTATTGGGGAATGGACAGGATCGTGGTGCGGATGAACTCGACCATGGTGGTCAGCATCCAGGGCCCCGCGATGGCGAATACCGCGATCGCGGCGATCAGCTTGGGCACGAAGGACAGGGTCTGTTCGTGGATCTGGGTGATGGCCTGGAACAGGCTGATCACCAGGCCCACGCCCAGCACCGTGGCCAGCACGGGCGCGGCCACCGCGAGCAGCAGGAAGAGGGCGTTCTGGCCAAGCGTGAGGGCGGCTTGCGGTTCCATGGTGTTCCCTACTGGGCGAATGAGGCGGCCAAGGAGCCGATGAGGATGTTCCAGCCGTCCGCGAGCACGAACAGCATGAGCTTGAAGGGCAGCGCCACCAGCACGGGCGACAGCATCATCATCCCCAAGGACATGAGCACGCTGGCCACCACCATGTCGATGACCAGGAAGGGGATGAAGATCATGAAGCCGATCTGGAAGGCGGTCTTCAACTCGCTCGTGACGAAGGCCGGCACCAGCACGCGAAAGGGCGCGTTCTCGGCCGTCACGCCCTCGGGCAGGCGGGCCAGGTTGGCGAACAGTTCGAAGTCGGACTGGCGCGTCTGCTTGAGCATGAAGGCGCGCATGGGCTGTTCGCCGCGCTGCAGCGCCTCCTCGAAGCTGATCTGGTTGCGCGAATAGGGGCCGTAGGCGTTGCTGTAGACCTGGTCCAGCGTGGGGCCCATGACGAACAGCGTGAGAAAGAGCGACAGGCCCACGATCACCTGGTTGGGCGGGGCCGACTGCGTGCCCAGGGCCTGGCGCAGCAGCGAGAGCACGATGACGATGCGGGTGAAACCCGTCATCAGCAGCAGCACCGCCGGCAGGAAGGACAGCGCGGTGAAGAACAGCAGGGTCTGGATCGGCACCGAGTAGCTGGCGCCGCCCGCGCCCTGGCCCACGACCAGGGGCAGCGACGGGCCTTGCGGCGTGGCCACGGGCGCGTTCTGCGCCCAGGCGCCGATGGACAGCAGCATCAGGGCCAGCAGCAGCGCGAGCGCGCGCAACCAGACCAGACGGGGCATTTCAGCGCGGCGCATCGCCCGGGCCTTTCACGAGTTGCTGCGCCAGGCGTGCGGCGAAACCACCGGCCAGCGGTGCCGCCGGCGCCGACGGGGCGGCGGTGTCGGCCGGCATCGCCATTTCGTGCAGGGCGTTGACGCTGCCCGGCGCGACGCCGAGCACCAGGCAGGTGGCGGACTCGCCCTGGCCCACCTGCAGCGTGACCACACGCTGCTGCGGACCGAGCGAGACGCTGCCCAGCACCTTGAGGACGGGGCCGCTTTGCCCGGGCACGCCCGGCAGGCCGGGCAAGCGCCCGCGCGCCCACTTCAATGCCCAGGCGATGCCCACCATCAGGGCGAGCAGGACCAAGGCGGGCCAAGCGTTTTGCCACATAGCTTCAATTCCTTGAGAGCGCCGACCCGCCACCCAGGGCCACCGCGGGACCGGCTTTGCCGGACCGCTGGTGGCGTCCCCCCTGGGGGGGAAGGCGCCGAAGGCGACGCAGAGGGGTCACGTTCTGCTCAGGCGCTTCATGCGCTCCGAGGGCGTCACGATGTCGGTGAGCCGGATGCCGAACTTGTCGTTCACCACCACCACCTCGCCCTGGGCGATCAGGTAGCCGTTGACCAGCACGTCCATGGGTTCGCCGGCGAGCGCGTCGAGCTCCACGATGGAGCCCTGCGCGAGCTGCAGGATGTACTTGATGGGCACGCGCGTGCGCCCCAATTCCACCGAGAGCTGGACGGGGATGTCCAGCACCATCTGGATGTCTTGCGCGCCGCCCGCGCCCATGGCGGTCTTGACCGGCGTGGCCTCGGCGTCGAAGGCTGGTGCGCCCTCGTCGGCGACGGTGGCGGCCTGCTCTTCGAGCGCCTGAGCCCATTCGTCGGCGATGGCGTCCTGGTTGGGTGCGTTGGTATCGGTTGACATGGTTTCTCCTGAACGCCGGTCACATCTCGGGGGACGACCCCAGCCAGTTCATGTCCCTGCCGCGCAGGTTGCGTTCCACGCGCAGCGCGTACTTGCCCTTGTGCGTGCCGTACTGGCACTCGAACACGGGCACGCCGTCGACGTGGGTGGTGATGGTGGGGTTGCGGTCGAGTTCGATGAAGTCGCCGATCTGCATGGCCAGCAGTTGCTCCACGGTGGCCTCGGTCTTGGCGAGCTCGGCCACCATGGTCACCTCGGCGGCCTGGATTTCGTGGCTCAGCAGCTTGACCCAACGGCGGTCGACCTCGATGGCATCGCCCTGCACGCTGGAATAGAGCACGTCGCGGATCGGCTCCAGCGTGGCGTAGGGAATGCAGATGTGCAGCGAGCCGGTGATGTCGCCGATCTCCAGCGTGAAGCTGGTGGAGACCACGATCTCGCTTGGCGTGGCGATGGTGGCGAACTGCGGCTGCATCTCCGAGCGCTGGTAGGCCAGCTCGATCGGGTAGACGCCGCGCCAGGCCTTCTTGTATTCCTCGGCCACCACGTCCACCAGCCGGTTGATGACGCGCTGCTCGGTGGGCGAGAAGTCTCGGCCCTCGATGCGGGTGTGGAACTTGCCGGTGCCGCCGAACAGGCTGTCGATCACACCGAACAGCAGCGTGGGCTCGCACACCACCAGGCCGTTGCCGCGCAGCGGCCGCACGGCCATGATGTTGAAGTTGGTGGGCACCACCAGCTCGCGCAGGAAGGCGCTGTACTTCTGCACCTGCACGCCGCCGACCGAGATCTCGGGGCTGCGGCGGATGAAGTTGAACATGCCCACGCGCAGGTTGCGCGAGAAGCGCTCGTTGACGATCTCCATGGTGGGCATGCGCCCACGCACGATGCGTTCCTGGCTGGAGAGGTTGTAGTTGCGAACGCCGCCTTCCGGCACCTCTTCCTTGGCGAGCTTCTGGCTTTCACCGGTCACGCCCTCCAGCAGGGCATCGACCTCTTCCTGTGACAGAAACGATTCGGACATGGTCTGATCGCTCCGCGCTTACTGCACGATGAAGCTGGAGAACAGCACGGCCTGCACGGGGCTGGCCGGGCCGCGTTTCTTCTTGCCCTCGTCCTCGGCCTTGGGCGCGGGATAGCCCATCACCTCGGAGACGGCGGCGATGATGTCGTTGCCGAGCCGGCTCTTGCCTTCGGCGCTGAGCACGTCCTCGGCGGTGCGCTTGGACAGGATCACCAGGATGCGGCTGCGGATGCTGGGCATGAAGGCCTTCACGGCGTCGCCCGTGTGGGCATCCTGCAGCTGCAGCGTGAGACCGATCTGGATGTAGCGGTTGCCGCCGGGGTCGGCCAGGTTGACCACCATGTTGTCCAGCGGCAGGAAGGTGGGGGCCGATTTCGGGTCCACCGGCTTGTGCGCGGGGGCTTCCTCGTCCAGGCCCTCGTCCTCGGCGGTGTTCTTCTTGAGGATGAACAGCGCGGCGCCCGCGCCCGCGATGCCCAGCACGACCACGCCGATCAGGGCGAACAGCAGCTTCTTGCCCTTCTTCTTGGGGGCGGCTTCGGCCGGTTGGGCGGCGGCGGTGGCAGCGGCGGACATGGCTCTCCTTCGTCGGTTGCCGCGGGCTCAAAGGCGCGCGGCTTGAGAAGGATTGTGGGAGGGGCCCCCCCACGCCGTTCGCTCGATAAGCGCGGAAAAACCGGTTCTTTCCCGCGCCCCGGGGGCTCAGATGAAGAGGTCCAGGCCCGGGCCGTTGGCGCCCGGCGCGGCCGGACGCAGGGGGGCGGCCTCGGCCGGGCCGGCGTCGGCGCGCTCGGCGCGCGGCGCGGGGGCCTGCGGAGTGGGGCCGTCGCGGCGGGCATCGCCCTGGCCCTGGTCGCCGACGGAGACCTGGCCCAGCGTGAGGCCGCCCTGCTGCAGGAGGTCGCCCAGCGCGGTCTGGGCGTGCTCGCGCAGCAGGCCGCGCGCGGCGGCGTCGTCGGTGCGGAAGTCCAGCCGCACCTCGTCGCCGCGCACGGCGAGCTGGATGTCGATGGCGTTCTGGGCGTCCTCGCCCACGCGCAGGCTGGCGTGGCGCATGGCGCCCGCGCCCCAGTGCTGCACCTCCACCGCCTCGGCGTCGGCCGGTGCGGCGTAGAGGTCTTGGGCGCTGTTCGGGTCGGTGCCGGCCTCGTGCCGCGCTTGGCCACCGTCGGCCGTGGCGTCGCCACCCAGGCCGCTGTCGGCCGCCGTGGCGCCGGTGGTGGCCGTCGGTCCGGCGGCCGCTTCGCCAGTGCCGCGGGCGCCGCCCGTGGGCGAGGCACCGGGCAGGGCGGGCTCGTCGCCGTCGCCAGCGCGCCCGGCCAGGGCCGCGAGCGCACCGGTGGGTGTGGCGGTGGGCGAGGTGGCCTGGAAGCGCGCGTCCAGCGCGACCGTGCTGCGCACGGGCCAGGCGGCGCTGGCGCCGGATTCGGTGGGCGGGGCCGCGCGGCTCCAGCGCAGGGCGGGGGTGTCGGCGCCGCCGGCCGGCTGGCCCGCGACGGTCGCCAGGGCGGTGGCCGCGCCGGGCGCCGAGGCCCGCGCGGCGGCGGGCTGCCAGGGGGCGGCCACCTGGCGGCCCGGCGCGCTGCCGTTGGCCAGGGGCAGGCCCTCGGCGGGCACGCCACCCAGGCGATCGGCGCGCGTATCCAGGCCGCGCGTCTCGCCGGCCAGCGAACCGTCGCCGGCCAGCGGCGCGGGCGCCAGTTCGTGCGGCGCGGTCCAGGCCATGAGTGCGGCCAGGGGGTTGTCGCTGTCGGCAGGGTCTTCGGCCAGCGGGTCCTCGCCTGGCGCGCCGGCGGTGGTGGCGGTGGCCGTGCCCAGGGGGTCCAGCGGCGCGGCGTCCGGCGACAGCAGCGCCAGCAGGCTGGAGAACAGGTCGGTCGGCTGCTGCGGCCCGTGCGCCGAGCGCGCGGCGTGGCTGGGCGGCTGGCTGTGCGCCGCCTGCGACGCGGGCGGGTGGGGGTTGCTGGGCGCGGTCGTGGTCATGCGGAGAAGCTCTGGAACGTGCTGTCGGATTCGGCGCGGCGGCGGTGGGCGTTGAGCGCCATCTC
>NZ_MKSS01000317.1:0-7567 GCF_001897365.1 Hydrogenophaga sp. 70-12 | reverse complement strand
CAGCGCCTGAAAACGCCATGTCCGCCTGGGTCCTCCCGGATCACATCGCCGATGTCCTGCCGTCCGAGGCCCGGCACATCGAAGAACTCCGCCGAAGTCTGCTCGATACCGCCCGCGCCCACGGCTACGAGCTGGTGATGCCGCCGTTGCTCGAGCACATCGAGTCGCTGCTCACCGGCACCGGTGAATCGCTCGATCTGCGCACCTTCAAGCTCGTGGACCAGCTCAGCGGCCGCACGCTGGGCCTGCGCGCCGACAGCACGCCCCAGGTGGCGCGCATCGACGCCCACCTGCTCAACCGCCAGGGCGTGGCACGCCTGTGCTACTGCGGCCCGGTGGTGCACACGCGCATGGAGCGCCCGGCGTCCAGCCGCGAGCCGCTTCAGTTTGGCGCCGAGATATATGGCCACGCCGGGCTGGAGGCCGATCTGGAGGCGCTGGAGCTGGCCCAGGCCTGCCTGCGCGGCGCCGGCCTGCGCGAGCTGCAGGTCGATCTGGCTGACGTGCGCATCATCGACGCCGTGCTGGATCCGCTGAAGCTGCCCGCCGCGCGGGTGGCCCTGCTGCACGCCGCCCTCACCGCCAAGGACGTGGCCGAGCTGCGCTTGCTCTCCAAGGCCCTGCCCGCGGCCGTGCAGCGCGACCTGACCGCGCTGGCCACGCTGTTCGGCGATGCCCAGGTGCTGGCCGAAGCACGCCGCGTGCTCACGCCGTCGCCGGCCTTGCACGCCGCGCTGGACGAGCTGCAGTGGCTGGCCGAGCACGTGCAGGGCATGGCGGTCTCGTTTGATCTGTCCGACCTGCGTGGCTATGCCTATTACACCGGTGTGCGTTTCGCCGTCTTCGCGCGCGACGCGCGCGGCCCGGCCGCCGACATCGCGCGCGGCGGCCGCTACGACGAGGTGGGGGCCGTGTTCGGGCGCAAGCGCCCGGCCGTGGGCTTCAGCCTCGACCTCAAGGAACTCGTCGCCTGCGTGGCCCCGCGCCCCCTGGTGGCCGCCATCCGCGCTCCCTGGGGCATGGACGCCGGCCTGCGCCAGGCGGTGGCCCTCCTGCGCGCGCAGGGCCATACCGTGGTCTGTGCCCTGCCGGGGCACGAGCACGAGGTCGATGAATTCCTGTGTGACCGCGAGCTGGTGCCCGACACCGGCCGCCCGGGCGGCTGGACCGTCCGGCCTCTTTGACTGGAAACCGAGATGAGCAACAAGGACCGCGCCGCAACCCCCGGGCGCAACGTGGTGGTGGTCGGCACCCAGTGGGGCGACGAAGGCAAGGGCAAGCTGGTCGACTGGCTGACCGAAACCGCGCAGGGCGTGGTGCGTTTCCAGGGCGGCCACAACGCGGGCCACACCCTCGTCATCAACGGCGTGAAGACGGCGCTGCACCTCATTCCCAGCGGCATCATGCGCGCGGGCGTCAAGTGCTACATCGGCAACGGCGTGGTGCTCTCGGTCGGCAAGCTGTTCGAGGAAATCGAGGGACTGGAGAAAGCTGGCGTCGAGGTGCGTTCGCGCCTGCGCGTGAGCGAGGCCTGCCCGCTGATCCTGCCCTTCCACGCCGCGGTGGACATCGCGCGCGAGGCCGCCAAGGTCAAGGCCGGCACCGAGAAGATCGGCACGACGGGCCGCGGCATCGGCCCGGCTTACGAGGACAAGATCGCGCGCCGCGCGCTGCGCGTGCAGGACCTGAAGTACCCCGAGCGCTTCGCGGCCAAGCTGCGCGAACTGCTGGACCTGCACAACCACGTGCTCACCACCTACCTGCATTCGGCCGACATGGCCTGGGACGACAAGATCGCGCCCTACATGAAGGACGGCGCCATCCAGTTCGAGCGCGTCTACGCCGAAGCCATGGCCCAGGCCGAGCAGCTCAAGCCCATGATCGCCGACGTCTCGCGCGAGCTCAACGAAGCCCACCAGGCGGGTGTCAACCTGCTGTTCGAGGGCGCGCAGGGCACGCTGCTCGACATCGACCACGGCACCTACCCCTTCGTCACCTCCAGCAACTGCGTGGCCGGCAACGCCGCGGCCGGCGCGGGCGTGGGTCCGCAACTGCTGCACTACGTGCTGGGCATCACCAAGGCCTATTGCACGCGTGTGGGCGGCGGCCCGTTCCCCACCGAACTCGACTGGGAAACGGAAGGCACGCCGGGCTGGCACATGGCCACCGTGGGCGCCGAAAAGGGCGTCACCACCGGCCGCTCGCGCCGCTGCGGCTGGTTCGACGCCGCGCTGCTCAAGCGCTCGGCCCAGGTGAACGGCCTGTCGGGCCTGTGCATCACCAAGCTCGACGTGCTCGACGGCCTGACCGAGTTGCAGCTCTGCACGGGCTACGAGCTCGACGGCGAGCGCATCGACATCCTGCCCATGGGCGCCGACGAGATCGCGCGTTGCAAGCCCATCTACGAGACCATTCCCGGCTGGACGGAGTCCTCCGTGGGCGTCACGCGCTTCGAGGACCTGCCCGCGAACGCGCGCCACTACCTCAAGCGGATCCAGGAGACCACCGGCGTGCCGATCCACGTGGTGTCCACCAGCCCCGACCGCGACCACACCATCCTGCTGCAGCACCCCTTCCAGGGGTGAGCACGGGTAAGCCCGGGTAGGGCGTTCGCCCGCCCCACGACACACTGTTTCGACCCTCCCAGCCTGGAGTCCGCACGCATGCTCACCGAAGACGGCAAACACCTCTACGTCTCCTACGACGAGTACCACAACCTCATCGAAAAGCTGGCGCTCAAGGTGTACCAGTCGGGCTGGGAGTTCGACACCATCCTGTGCCTGGCGCGCGGCGGCATGCGCCCGGGCGACATCCTCTCCCGCATCTTCGACAAACCGCTGGCCATCATGTCCACCAGCTCTTACCGCGCCGAGGCCGGCACGGTGCAGGGCAAGCTCGACATCGCGCGCTACATCACCACGCCCAAGGGCGAAATCGCCGGCAAGGTGCTGCTGGTCGACGACCTCGCCGACTCGGGCCACACGCTCAAGGTGGTGATCGACCTGCTCAAGAACAACTACTCGCCTATCACCGAGTTGCGCAGCGCGGTGATCTGGACCAAGCAGCTGTCCACCTTCACGCCCGACTATTCGGTGGAATACCTGCCCACCAACCCGTGGATCCACCAGCCGTTCGAGGGCTACGACAGCCTGCGCCCCGCGCAACTGCTGGAAAAGTGGAAGCTGTGAGCGAATGAGCCGCGAGCGCCTGTCCACCCAGCTCATCCACCACCCCTACAAGCCCCCCGAGGGCTTCGAGGCTGTCGCGCCTGGCGTGCACAAGGCCTCCACCGTCATCTTCCCGAACGTGCAGGCCCTGCGCACCTACGACTGGAAGGACAAGAGCGGCTACACCTACGGCCTGCACGGCACGCCCACCACCTTCACCCTGGAGGAGCGCATCGCCACCCTGGAAGGCGGTGCGCACTGCGTGCTCGCGCCCAGCGGCCTGGCCGCCGTGGCCCTGGTGGACATGGCCTTCCTGCGCACGGGCGACGAACTGCTGATCCCGGACAACGCCTACGGGCCCGGCAAAACCTTCGCCGAGGGCGAACTGGCGGCCTGGGGCATTGCGCACCGCTTCTACGATCCCATGGACCCGGCCGACCTGGCCGCGAAGATCTCGTCGGCCACGCGCCTGGTGTGGCTGGAGGCGCCGGGCTCCATCACGCTCGAGTTCCCCGACATCCCCGCGCTGGTGGCGGTGGCGCGCCGGGCCAGCGAAGGCCGCGAGCGGCCCATCGTCACCGCGCTGGACAACACCTGGGGCGCCGGCATCGCGTTCGCGCCTTTCGCTCTGGGCGTGGACCTGTCCGTGCAGGCGCTCACCAAGTACCCCAGCGGCGGTGCCGACGTGCTCATGGGCTCCGTGGTCACGCGCGACGAGGCCTTGCACCGCACGGTGCTGCTGTGCCACATGCGCCTGGGCCTGGGCGTGGCTGGCAACGACGCCGAGCTCGTGCTGCGCGGTCTGCCCAGCATCGAACTGCGCTACCGCGCCCAGGACGCCGCCACGCGCGAGCTGGCGCACTGGATGCAGGGCCAGCCCGGCGTGGCGCAGGTTTTCCATCCGGCGCTGGCGGGCTCGCCCGGCCACGCCACCTGGCAACGCGACGCCCAGGCGGCTGGCTGCCTGTTCAGCGCAGCCTTCGACGCGTCCATTCCCCAGGAACGCATCGACGCCTTCTGCGACAGCCTGCGCGTGTTCAAGCTGGGCTGGAGCTGGGCCGGTCCCATCAGCCTGTGCGCACCGTACCGCATGAGCGCCATCCGGACATTGGGTTGGCCTCACGCAGGGGGTCTGGTACGCTTTGCCATCGGCCTGGAACACGTCGAAGACCTGCGGGCCGACTTGGCGCAGGCCTTGCCCCGCTTGCGGTCCTGACCCCCCTTCAACCCGACGAAAGCGCGATTTGGCTACACCCAACTACGGTTACGAGAAACGGCAGCGCGAGCTGGCCAAGAAGCAGAAGAAGGAAGAGAAACTGCGCGCCAAGGCCGCGCGCAAGACCAGCGAGCACCCAGACGGTGCCGACCAGCCCGATGGCGAGACGTCCGGTGCGCCGGGCGATGCCGGGCAGGGCGATGGTGGCGCCGGCGGCGCCAACTGAAGGCCTCAACCGGCCTTCGGGGCCGGTGCCGTTTCGCTGTCGATGAGGCGGCGCGCGGCCGCTCGCATCGCCCCCATCGACCGGTCGGTGGGCTCGCAAGGCAGGGCCTCGGCGAAGCGGCGGAAGTTGCGCGAGGTCGAGGCCGCGTAAGTGGGGTCGTAGTGCTGGCCCAGCAGATCCCGCACCATTTCCGGCGTGCGCCCCGCGCGCACCAGACCGATCCAGCCGTTGACCACCTCGCCGCCCCGCAGCGCGCGCAGGGCCTGCAGGCGCCCGATCAGCAGCTCGGGGTCGCGCACGAAGTAGTCGTAGTCTTCCAGCAGCAGCGCCACGCGCTCCTCGTCGCTCAGGCGCAGGGCGATGCACTCGCTGGCGCGCAGGGCGTCCATCAGGCCGTCGGGCACGCGCAGGTTGCCCACCTTCTTGCTTTCGCTTTCGGCGTACACCGGTCGCTCGGGGTCGAAGCGGCGCAGCGCGTCCCACAGCAAGGAATCGAAGCCCTTTTGGCTGGGCTGTGGCTGGCCGGGCAGGTGGCCCAGCACCGAGCTGCGGTGGCAGGCCAGGCCCTCCAGGTCGAGCACCTGCGCACCCTCAGCCGCCAGCGCGTGCAGCAGCCGCGTCTTGCCGCTGCCCGTGGGACCACAGACGACGCGGTAGCGCAAGCCCGCGGCCAGGCGGGGCAGGTCGTCCACCAGCGCGGCGCGCCAGGCCTTGTAGCCGCCGTCGATGAGCGTGACCTGGAAACCGATGGCGCCCAGGATGGTGGCCAGGGCGCCGCTGCGGTTGCCGCCGCGCCAGCAGTAGACCAGCGGGCGCCAGCTCTTGGGCTTGTCGAGCACCTCGCGCTCGATATGGGCGGCGATGTTGCGCGCGGCGAGCGCGGCGCCGCGCTTCTTGGCCTCGAAGGCGCTCACCTGCTTGTACATGGTGCCGATCTCAATGCGCTCGGCGTTGTCCAGCGTGGGCCAGTTCAGGGCGCCGGGTACGTGGTCGAGCGCGTGCTCGTCCTCGGTGCGGGCGTCGATGATCGTGTCGAATTCGGCGAGGCGGCGCAGGGCGTCGCCTGCGCTCAGGGTGGCAACGGGCATGGGCCCGATTATCCTGCCGCGATCAGTTTGCGCAGTTCAGGCCAGACCGTGTCGCGCATGGTGGGCTGGGCCTTCTCGTTCGGGTGGATGCGGTCGCTCTGGAACAGCGCCAGCGGGTCGGCGCCGTCGGCCACGCCCTTGAGGAAAAAGGGCACCAGCGCGGCCTTTTCCTGCCGTGCCACGGCGGCGAACAGCTCGCGGAATTCCTGTCCGTACTTCGCGCCGTAGTTGGGCGGCATTTCCATGCCCAGCAGCAGCACGCGCGCGCCGGCGGCCTTGGCGGCGCGCGCCATGACGGCCAGGTTGTCGCGCGTCATGCTCAGCGGCAGGCCGCGCAGGGCGTCGTTGCCGCCCAGCTCGATGACCACGACCGAGGGCCGGTGCTGCTGGAGCAGCGCTGGCAGGCGCGAGCGCCCGCCCGAGGTGGTGTCGCCGCTGACGCTGGCGTTGACCACCCGCGCCGGAACCTTTTCGGCCTTGAGCCGCTCTTCGGTGAGCGCGACCCAGCCACTGCCCCGGCGCAGGCCGTATTCGGCGCTGAGCGAATCGCCCACCACCAGCACCACGGGCTCGGCCTTGCCCTGGGCGCGCAGCGCGCCCGCCTGGCCGAGCGCCCACGCCGCCACCAGGCTCAGGCTAAAGTGGCGGCGGTTCGTCTTCAGGGAATGCTTCATGTCCGATGTGATGATTGCGGTCAGCCATGTGTTCAAGTCGGTGTCCGACTCGACGGGCACGCTGACCATTCTGCGCGATATCGATTTCAGCCTGCGCCGCGCCGAAACCGTGGCCATCGTGGGCGCCTCCGGCTCGGGCAAGAGCACCTTGCTGTCGATCATCGCGGGCTTGGATACCCCGACGCAGGGAACGGTTCACATCGATGGTGTCGATCTGTTCGCCATGGACGAGGACCGCCGCGCCGCGTTGCGCGCCGAGAAGGTGGGGTTCGTGTTCCAGAGCTTCCAGCTGCTGGCCAACCTGACCGCATTGGAGAACGTGATGCTGCCGCTGGAGTTGGCCGGGCGGCGCGACGCCCGCGCCGCCGCCACGCAGATGCTGCAGCGCGTGGGCCTGGGCGAGCGGCTCAACCACTACCCCAAGGTGCTGTCGGGCGGTGAGCAGCAGCGCGTGGCCCTGGCGCGGGCCTTCGTGGTGCGCCCGGCCGTGCTGCTGGCCGACGAGCCCACGGGCAGCCTGGACTTCGCCACCGGCGCCAGCGTGATGGAGTTGATGTTCGAGCTCAACCGCGAGCAGCACACCACGCTGGTGCTGGTCACGCACGACCGCGGCATCGCCGAGCGCTGCGAGCGCCGCATCACCATCAGCGCGGGCCAGGTGGCCGACATCAGCGCCGGCGTCGCGGCCTGAGGCGCCGCGCGCGGGCTGGCGGGGCCGCCGGGGCGGGGGGCCGATAATCGCGCCCATGTCCGCCCCGCCCAAAGCCCCGTCCGCCACCAAAGTCCTGTTCGGTTTCCACGCGGTTGGCGTGCGCCTGAAGACCGCGCCGCAGAGCCTGGTCGAGGTCTACGTGGACAGCTCGCGGCGCGACGCGCGCATGCGCCAGTTCCTCGAACGCGCCAAGGAAGCCGGCGTGCGCCTGATCGAGGCCGACGCGCTGCGCATCGCCAAGCTCGCCGGCAGCCACGGCCACCAGGGCGTGGCCGCGCGCGTGCTGCCCGTCGAACAGGCCCGTTCGCTCGACGATCTGCTGGACCAGGTGGACGGCGCGGGCCAGGCACCGCTGCTGTTGGTGCTCGACGGCGTGACCGATCCGCACAACCTGGGCGCCTGCCTGCGCGTGGCCGACGGCGCGGGCGCGCACGCCGTGGTGGCGCCCAAGGACCACGCGGTGGGCCTGAACGCCACCGTGGCC
>NZ_MKSS01000316.1:0-7605 GCF_001897365.1 Hydrogenophaga sp. 70-12 | reverse complement strand
AAAGCCGTCGTCGGCGGCGATCACCGCGCCGTTCACGAAATGGCTCTCGTTGGCGCACAGCATCACCAGCAGCGCATCGAGGTCGCTCGCCTGACCCAGGCGCTTGCGCGGCGTCATCTCGATGAGCCTCTTGCCCTGCTCGGTCTTCCAGTGCTCGTGGTTGAGCTCGGTGTCGATGTAGCCCGGGCAGATGGCGTTGACGTTGATGCCGAAGCGGCCCCACTCCACCGCCATGGCCTTGGTCATCTGCACCACGGCGGCCTTGCTCATGCAGTACACGCCGATCTGCGGCAGCACCTTCAGCCCCGCCATGGACGCGATGTTGACGATGCGCCCACCGACGAAGGTGCCCGGCGCCGCGCCCTTGGCGCGCGCGATCATGCGCTTGCCCACCTCCTGCGCAACAAAGAAGGCGCCCTTGGTGTTGGTGTCGAAGACGAAGTCGTAGTCGGCCTCGTCCACGTCCTGCAGGCGCTGCGTGGTGCTCACGCCCGAGTTGTTGACCAGGATGTCGATGGGCCCGACCTCGGTCTCGGCGTGCGCGATGGCGGCCTTGATGGAGGCCATGTCGGTCACGTCCAGCGCCACCACGTGCGCCGCGCCGCCGCTGGCCTCGATGTGCGCGCGCAGGTTCATGAGGCGGTCGGTGCGGCGGCTGGCCAGCACCACGGCGGCGCCGGCCTGGGCCAGGGTTTTGGCGAACTGCGCGCCCAGCCCGCTGGACGCGCCGGTGACCAGGGCCACGCGGCCCGACAGGTCGAGGGTGTAGGCCATGCTCAGTCTCCCCAAATGTGAACGGTCGTTCGATTTTGTGCGGTCGCCGCATAAAATGCGGTCCGCTCCGGGACACGAGCCCTTCGCAAAGGAGGGTGGCCGGAGGTTGCCAAACATTATGAGCGAGACCCCCCATGACGCATGATCAGATCCTGGCCCAGTTCGGTCCCCGCGAAGCCATGGAGTACGACGTGGTCGTGGTCGGCGCCGGCCCGGCCGGCCTGTCCACCGCCATTCGACTGAAGCAGCTGGCCGCCGAGCAAGGCAAGGAGGTCAACGTCTGCGTGCTGGAGAAGGGCTCCGAACCCGGCGCGCACATCCTCTCGGGCGCGGTGATGGACCCGCGCGCCATCAACGAGCTGTTCCCCGACTGGAAAGCGCGCGGCGCGCCGCTGAACCAGCCTGTCACGGGCGACGACCTGCTCATGCTCAGCGAGACGGGGTCGAGCCGCACGCCCGATTTCCTGATGCCGCGCAACTTCCACAACGAGGGTTGCTACGTCATCAGCCTGGGCAACGTGGTGAAGTGGCTGGCCGAGCAGGCCGAGGCCCTGGGCGTGGAGATCTTCCCCGGCTTCACCGCCGCCGAGGTGCTCTACAACGACGACGGTTCCGTCAAGGGCGTGGCCACGGGCAACCAGGGCATCGGCAAGGACGGCGAGCCCACCGAGGCCTTTCAGCTCGGCATGGAGCTGCACGCCAAGTACACCGTGTTCGCCGAGGGCGCGCGCGGCCACCTGGGCAAGCAGCTCATCGCCAGGTTCGACCTCGACAAGGGCAAGGACCCGTCGAGCTGGGCCATCGGCGTCAAAGAGCTGTGGGAGGTTCCGGCCGACAAGGCCAAGCCCGGCCTGGTGGTGCACACCGCCGGCTGGCCCATGACGGACGACACCTTCGGCGGCGGCTTCCTATACCACCTGGAGGACAACAAGGTCACGCTGGGCTTCGTCATCGGGCTGGACTACAGCAACCCCTGGCTCTCGCCCTTCGAGGAGATGCAGCGCTGGAAGACGCACCCGGCGATCAAGGCGCACATCGAAGGCGGCAAGCGCCTGGGCTACGGCGCGCGCGCCATCAACAACGGCACGCCGCAGGCCATGCCCAAGACGGTGTTCCCCGGCGGCGCGCTGGTGGGCTGCGACGCCGGCTACCTGAACGCCGCGCGCATCAAGGGCAGCCACGCGGCCATCAAGAGCGGCATGCTCTGTGCCGAGGCGGCCTTCGAGGCCGTGACGGCCGGCCGTTCGAGCGACGAGCTCTCGGCCTACCCCGCGGCCTTCGAGAAGAGCTGGCTGCACGAGGAGCTCTGGCAGACCCGCAACTTCAAGGCCTGGTTCAAGAAGGGCCCGACCATCGGCAAGCTGATGACGGGCATCGAGCAGTGGTTCCTGCCCAAGATCGGCGTGAGCGCGCCGCCCTGGACCCTGCACCGCGACAAGCCCGACCACGAGTACCTCAAGCCCGCGGACCAGATGCCCAAGATCGCCTACCCCAAGCCGGACGGCGTGCTCAGCTTCGACCGCCTCTCCAGCGTCTTCGTCTCCAACACCAACCACGAGGAGAACCAGCCCGCGCACCTGACGCTGAAGAACAGCACGGTGCCGGTGCAGGTGAACCTGGCGAAGTACGCGGGCCCGGAAAGCCGCTACTGCCCGGCCGGCGTGTACGAGTTCGTGAAGACCGATGCGGGCGAGGACCGCCTGCAGATCAACGCGCAGAACTGCGTGCACTGCAAGACCTGCGACATCAAGGACCCGACGCAGAACATCGTGTGGGTGACGCCCGAAGGCGGCGGCGGGCCGAACTACGCGGGCATGTGAGGCAGGGACGTGTGACGTCCCTCACGCGATCGCCACGAAGCCGCCCCCGGGCGGCTTTTTCACGCCCGCGTGACACGCGAGCGTCATGTGCCCCGCCCAGAGTGCGGCGTCCACCGCCGCCTGCGCACCGCCCATGCTCATCAAGACCGACAAAGGCCGCACCGAATTGCTCCCGGGCCATCGCTCGCTGGGCCAGCGCGAGCGCGCCATCCTGCTGGTGGCCGATGGCCGCAAGTCCACCGATTCACTCAACGCCCTCTTCCACGGCGAAGGCCGCGCCATGGTGGAGGCGCTGCTGGCCGACGGCTACCTGATCGACGAAGCCCCGGCCGCGCCGCCCGCGCGCCCGGTGCCGCCGCCACCGCGCGGCTCGGTGGACACCTTCAGCGGGCCGCGTTCGCTGGCCAGCGCGCGCATGTTCCTGTTCGATCTGTCCGACCGCATGTTCGCCGCGCGCGACCGCGCCCTGGCCGACCGCTTCCGCCAGGCGCTGCGCGAGGCGCGCGACGCCGCGAGCATGTTGGCCGTGGGCCAGGACATGCTCACCGAGATCGAGCGTGTCGCGGGCGCCGAGCGCGCCGCCTCGATCAGCGAGCGCCTGGCCAAGGTGCTGCCCGAGACCACCCCGCAGGACGCCTGAGCGCGCCCTCGCGCCCCTGAGGACGCCGGGCGGCCTTGTCCGTGCGCGCCGGGTTCCCGGCTAGAATCCGCCGCATTGTCAGGAGAGCGTTCCCCCGGGGAACCGCCGAAGGCGCAGGGGCCGGACCAGGCCCCGAACGCTCAGGCAAAAGGACTGGCAAACGCCCGCCACCCGGCGGGCGATCCCCCCTGGAGAGAGGCCCCACCCGATGGGGTCCACCGAAGGAGCAAGCGCGGCATCGCCCGCGTGAATCTCTCAGGTAAAGCGGACAGTGGGGCAGCGCACGGATGAACCCGTGTCCCGCCCCGCGAGGGGCCTGCCCCCGCCAGAGAACCCGCCGTGTCCGCCGACGCTCCCACCGACCTCCTCAAGACCCCGCTGCACGCGCTGCACCTCGAACTGGGCGCGCGCCTGGTGCCCTTCGCGGGTTACAGCATGCCGGTGCAGTACCCGGCGGGCCTCATGGCCGAGCACCTGCACACGCGCGAAGCCGCCGGCCTGTTCGACGTCTCGCACATGGGCCAGCTGCGGCTCATCGGCCCCGACGCCGCCGCCGCCTTCGAAAGCCTGATGCCGGTGGACGTGATCGGCCTGGCGCCCGGCAAGCAGCGCTACGGCCTGCTGCTCAGCGACGAGGGCACGGTCATCGACGACCTGATGTTCGTGAACCGGGGCGACGACCTCTTCGTCATCGTCAACGGCGCCTGCAAGCACGGCGACCTCCAGCACATCGTCGAGCGCATCGGCGCGCGCTGCACCGTGGAGCCGCAGTTCGACCGCGGCCTGCTCGCGCTGCAGGGCCCGCGGGCCGTGGCAGCCCTGCAGCGCTTGGTGCCCGGCGTGGAGAAGCTGGTCTTCATGACCGGCGGCGCCTTCAGCTGGCAGGGCAAGCCCCTGTTCGCCACGCGCAGCGGCTACACCGGCGAGGACGGCTTCGAGATCTCGCTGGCCGCGGCCGACACCGAGGTCTTCGCGCGTGCCCTGCTCGCGCAGCCCGAGGTGAAACCCGTCGGCCTGGGCGCGCGCAACTCGCTGCGCCTGGAAGCCGGCCTGTGCCTCTACGGCAACGACATCGACACCACCACCACGCCCGTGGAGGCCGCGCTCAACTGGGCCATGCAGAAGGTGCGCCGCACGGGCGGCGCGCGCGCGGGGGGCTTCCCCGGCGCCGAGCGCGTGCTCGCGCAGCTCGACGGCAGCGCGCCCCTGTCGCGTGTGCGCGTGGGCCTGCTCGCGCAGGAGCGGGTGCCGGTGCGCGAGCACACCGAACTGCAGAGCGAGGCCGGCGAGCGCCTCGGTGAAGTCACCAGCGGCCTGCTCGGCCCCAGCATCAACCAGCCCATCGCCATGGGCTACGTGCCGCCGGCCTTCGCGGCCGTGGGCACGCGCCTGAACGCGCTGGTGCGCGGCAAGGCCGTGCCCATGCAGGTGGCCTCCCTGCCTTTCGTTCCCAACCGTTACCACCGCGGCTGATCGCCGCAGGAGCACAACCATGACCGTCAAGTACACCCCCGACCACGAGTGGATCCAGCTCGAGGACCACGAAGCCGCCGTCGTCGGCATCACCCTGCACGCGCAGGACGCGCTGGGCGACGTGGTCTTCGTCGAGCTGCCCGAGGTGGGCCGCAGCTACGCCAAGGGCGAGGTCGCCGGCGTGGTCGAGTCGGTGAAGGCCGCGGCCGACGTCTACATGCCGCTGGACGGCGAGGTGACCGAGGTCAACGAAGCCCTGCGCGCCGACCCCTCGCTGGCCAACAGCGACCCCCTGGGCAAGGGCTGGTTCTTCAAGGTCCTGATCAAGGACATGGGCCAGTTCGATCCGCTCATGGACGAGCCGGCCTACCAGAAGTTCGTCAAGGACAACGCCTGACCTTTCCCCCGCCACCGAGGCCCGCCATGCTCATGCCCTCCGTCAAGCCCCTGGGTGAACTCGAAAACGCCAGCGAATTCGTCGCGCGCCACATCGGCATCGACGAAGCCGGCGAGCGCCACATGCTCTCGGTCATCGGCGAGGCCTCGCGCCGCGCGCTGATCGACAGCATCGTGCCGCGCCCGATCGCGCGCCGCCAGGGCATGCAGCTGCCCGCGCCGCTGACCGAGGCCGCCGCGCTGGCCGAGCTCCAGGGCATCGCGCGCCAGAACAAGCTGCTCAAGAGCTTCATCGGCCAGGGCTACCACGGCACCCACACACCGGGCGTCATCCTGCGCAACATCCTGGAGAACCCCGCCTGGTACACGGCCTACACGCCCTACCAGGCCGAAATCTCGCAGGGCCGAATGGAGGCGCTGGTCAACTTCCAGACCATGGTCACCGACCTGACGGGCATGGACATCGCCAACGCCTCCATGCTCGACGAGGCCACGGCTGCGGCCGAGGCCATGACGCTGGCCAAGCGCTCCGTGAAGGCCAAGGGCCATGCCTTCGTGGTGTCGGGCGACACGCACCCGCAGACCATCGAGGTGATCCAGACGCGCGCGGCGCCGCTGGGCCTGGAGGTGCGCGTGGCCATGTCGGGCGAGGAATGGGACGCCATGCTGGCGGCCGACGACTACTTCGCGGCCTTCACGCAGTACCCGGCCTCCAGCGGCTGGCTGCACGACTGGACGGCGGACGCCGCCACCGTGCACGGCAAGAACGCCGCCTTCATCGTGGCCGCCGACCTGCTGGCCCTGACCCTGATCAAGCCGCCCGGCGAGATGGGCGCCGACATCGTGGTCGGCACCACGCAGCGCTTCGGCATGCCCATGGGCAATGGCGGCCCGCACGCCGCCTACATGGCCTGCCGCGACGGGTTCAAGCGCAGCCTGCCCGGCCGCCTGGTGGGCGTGAGCGTGGACACCCATGGCCAGCCGGCCTACCGCCTGGCCCTGCAAACGCGCGAGCAGCACATCCGCCGCGAGAAGGCCACCAGCAACATCTGCACGGCGCAGGTGCTGCCCGCGGTGATCGCCAGCATGTACGCCGTGTACCACGGCCCGCAGGGCTTGAAGCGCATCGCGCAGCGCGTGGCGGCGTACACGGCCATCCTGGCCAAGGGCCTGGCCCAACTGGGCTACACCGACACGCACCACGGCGACCAGGGTGTGTTCGACACCCTCGCCCTGCGCGTGGACCCGGCCCGGGCGAACGCGCTCATGGCGCGCGCCGTGGCCCACGGCGCCAACCTACGCCAGGCCTGGGACGAGTACGTGATCGTCACGCTGGACGAAACCACCACACGCGAGGACATCGCCCTGCTGTGGACCATCTTCGCGAAGGACGGCCAGGCCCTGCCCTCGGTCGAGGCCTTCGAGAAAGGCCTGGAGCCGCTGATCCCCGACGGCCTGCGCCGCAGCAGCGGCTTCCTCACGCACCCGGTCTTCAACACCCACCACAGCGAGACCGGCATGCTGCGCTACATCCGCATGCTGTCGGACAAGGACCTCGCGCTGGACCGCAGCATGATCCCGCTGGGCTCGTGCACCATGAAGCTGAACGCCACCAGCGAGATGATCCCCATCACCTGGCCCGAGTTCGCGAACGTGCACCCCTTCGCCCCGGCCGACCAGCGCCAGGGCTATGCCCTGCTCGACCGGCAACTGCGCGACTGGCTGTGCGAGGCCACCGGCTACGCCGGCATCAGCCTGCAGCCCAACGCCGGTTCGCAGGGCGAGTACGCCGGCCTGCTGGTCATCCAGGCCTACCACCGATCGCGCGGCGAAGGCCACCGCAACATCTGCCTGATCCCCAGCAGCGCGCACGGCACCAACCCGGCCAGCGCGCAGATGGTGGGCCTGCAGGTCGTGGTCACCAAGTGCGACGAGAACGGCAACGTCGACCTGGCCGACCTGAAGGCCAAGTGCGAGCAGCACTCCAAGCACCTGGCCGCGGTGATGATCACCTACCCCAGCACGCACGGCGTGTTCGAGACCCAGGTGAAAGAGCTGTGCGCCCTGGTGCACCAGCACGGCGGGCGCGTCTACGTGGACGGCGCCAACATGAACGCCCTGGTGGGCGTGGCCGCGCCGGGCGAGTTCGGCGGCGACGTGAGCCACCTCAACCTGCACAAGACCTTCTGCATCCCGCACGGCGGCGGCGGCCCGGGCGTGGGGCCGGTCTGCGTGGTGCAAGACCTGGTGCCCTTCCTGCCCGGCCACGCGGCGGGTGGCCTGCCGGTCAATGGCGTGGGCGCCATCTCGGCCGCGCCGCTGGGCAACGCGGCCGTGCTGCCGATCTCGTGGATGTACATCCGCATGATGGGCGCCGAGGGCCTGCGGCACGCCACCGAGACGGCCATCCTCTCGGCCAACTACATCAGCGCGCGCCTCAAGGACCACTTCCCCACGCTGTACGCGAGCGCCAACGGGCATGTGGCGCACGAGTGCATCCTC
>NZ_MKSS01000315.1:0-7532 GCF_001897365.1 Hydrogenophaga sp. 70-12 | reverse complement strand
GCGCCTACGACCGCAACGGCCGCGCGGCCAATGCGCCGGGCGGGTGATGGTCGTTGCCTGGGTGGTGGGTGTCAGGGCCGGGCACAGGGCCGTGGCGTGCGGCACCTGAGCTGGCCAATCAACGAAAGAACCTCGCTTCTCGCGCCATTGCCCGAACCCTCGGCCCGCCCACCCGCAGCCCCTGAAGCCTGAAGCCCAAAGCCCAAAGCCCAAAGCGTGCACGCGGCCTCAGGCCGCCTCGGCGGGCAGCGCGCGCACCCAGTCGCCCAGTACGCGGGCGAGTTCGTCCGGGCACTCGGCCGCGCTGATGTGCGCGGCCTCCACCTCGGCGATGCGCGCGCCCGCGATGTCGGCGGCGATGGCTTGCGACTGCGCCAGCGGCGTGGCGAGGTCGTGCCGACCCGCGACGACCAGCGTGGGCGTGTGGATGCGCCGGTTGCCCGGGCGCAGGTCCATGGCCGCGATCGCCTCGCAGGCGCGCACATAGCCCAGCGTGTCGGTGCCCAGCAGGCTTTGGCGCAGCCGCTCGGCCACGGCCTGGCCGGCCGGGCTCTGGCGGAACGCCGGCGTCAGCCAGCGGTCGAGCGAAGCGTCGGCCACGGCGGGCATGCCGCTGCGGCGCACGGCCTCGATGCGCGCGTCCCACAGCGCGCGGTCGGCGTAGTGGGGCGCGGAGTTGATGACGGCCAGGCCGCGCAGCAGCGCCGGGTGCCGCGCCGCCAGCGCCTGACCGACCATGCCGCCCAGCGACAGGCCGGCGAACACCACGGGTCGCGACGAGACCGAGCGGATCACGGCAGCGGCGTCGTCCGCCAGGTCGTCGATGGTGTAGGGCGCCTCCGGCGACGGGCCCTGGCCATGGCCCCGGTGGTCGTAGCGCACCACGGTGCAGTGGGTTGCGAGCCGGGCCGTGAGCGCGTCCCACATGTGGCGGTCGAGGGCGAGTGCGTGGCTCAGGACCACGAGGGGCCCTTGTCCTTCCTGACTGATGTTCATGGGGTCTGCCGTGGCGTTGAGGGAACGCCGGGCAGTCTACGGGCGGGGATGGCGCGGGCGCATCGCTCGCAGCGATACGCGGTATCGCGCCGGGCAAGCCCGCCGCGGCCGCTCACGCGAACAGCCGCTGCGCCTGCACGCCCAGCCCCCGGGCCACGCTGGCGTCGCGGTCCCCATGCCAGGCCAGCGCCGCCGGCAGGCGGGCGGCGATGCGCTCGGTCAGGGGCCTGAAGCCGGTGGAGCCGCCGGTGAAGTACACGGCGTCCACCGCGTCGGCGCGCACGCCGGCCGCCCGCAGCGTTTCGTCGGCCGCCGCCACGATGCGCTGCAGCTGCGCGTCCAGCGCCTGCACGGCCTGGGCGCCATCGAGCGTGGCCTGCAGGCCGGGTTCCAGCCGGGCCAGGTCGATGCGGGTGGCGCCGCCCTCGGCGACGGCGATCTTGGCCGCTTCGGCCTGGCCGACGAGGGCGTGGCCCAGGCGCTGCTCCAGCACGGTCATCAGCCGCCGGTACTGCGCGGGGTCGCCGTAGAAGCCGCCCATGCGGCGCAGCTCGGCCATGCGCCGGGGGCTGTAGACCGTATTGATGAGGTGCCAGGTGGCGAGGTCGAAGTACACGCGGCTGGGCGCCTCGCGCGGCGTTTCGCCGGGGCGCCGCGGGCCCAGGCCTTTGTAGCCGCACAGGGGCAGGATGCTGGCCAGCTCGATGTGGCGGTCGAAGTCGGTGCCGGCGACGTGCACGCCATGGTTGGCCAGGATGTCGTCCTGGCGGTCCAGTCGCTGGCGGCGCTCGGGGCCGATGCGCACGAGCGAGAAGTCCGAGGTGCCGCCGCCGATGTCGGCGACCAGCACCAGCTGCTCGCGCTGCACGGTCTGCTCGTAGTCGAGCGCGGCGGCGATCGGCTCGTACTGGACGCTCAGCTCGCGCAGGCCGACGGCGCGCGCCGCGTCTTCCAGCGCCCGCTGCGCCTGGGCGTCGCGCACCGGATCGCCATCGACGAAATAGACCGGGCGGCCCAGCACCGCGCGCTCCAGCGGCGCGCCGGCCTGTTGCTCGGCCAGCGACTTCAGGTGCCGCAGGTAGCCCGAGACCACGTCGAGGTAGCGCACCGATCGGCCGGCGCCCACCTCGGTGCTCTGCTCGGCCAGGCTGGAGCCGAGGATGCTCTTCATCGAGCGCATGAGCCGTCCCTCATGCCCCTGCATGTAGGCGGCCAGGGCCTCGCGGCCGTACGCGCGCTGCGGCTCCTCGTGGGCCGCCAGGCCCTCCACCTGGTAGAAGACCGCGGTGGGCATGGTGCGCCGGCCGGGCTCCACCTCGACCAGCTCGACGCCGCCGCCGGGTGCCGGCAGCGCGATGGCCGAGTTGGAGGTGCCGAAGTCGATGGCGCAGAAAGGGGGGCGCGCCGCCGGGGCGCTCAAAACCCCACCGCTTGCCCGTCGCGCCGCGAATCGCTGGCGGCCACGTAGCCGTCCTCCAGGTCGTCGCTCAGGCGTGCGATGAACTGGCCGCTGCCGAAGTCGAGGTAGCTGTCGGCGGTGGGCTCGAAGCGGTGGCCCAAGGCCTTGAGGCCCTCGCGCAGCGCGGGGTTCATGGTGGACTCGAAGTCCACGTCCAGACCCTTGCCCCACTTCCAGCGCGGCGCGTCGCTGGCGGCCTGCGGCTGCTGGCCGTGCACCAGCATGCGCACCAGCGTTTGCACGTGGCCCTGGGGCTGCATGTTGGCGCCCATCACGCCAAAGCCCATCACCGGCTGGCCGCCGCGCGTGAGAAAGCCCGGGATGATGGTGTGGAAGGGCCGCTTGCCCGGCGCCACCTGGTTGGGGTGGCCGTCCTGCAGCGTGAAGCCGTGGCCGCGGTTCTGCAGGCTCACGCCCCAGCCGGGCACCACCACGCCGCTGCCGAAGCCCAGGTAGTTGGACTGGATCAGGCTGACCATGCGGCCCTGCGCGTCGGCGGTGGTGAGGTACACCGTGCCGCCGCGCGGCGGCTCGCCCGGCCCGGGGTCGATGGCGCGCTTGGGGTCGATGCGCTGGGCGCGCTCGCGCAGGTAGGCGGGGTCCAGCAGATCGGCCGCGGTGACCTCGGTCATGTAGCGCTCGTCGGCCACCCAGCGGTAGGTGTCGGCGAAGGCCAGCTTCATGGCCTCGATCTGCAGGTGCTGGCCTTCGATGCTGTCGGCCCCGAAGCGGCCGATGTCCAGCTGCTCCAGCATGCCCAGCGCCATCAGCGCGGCGATGCCCTGGCCGTTGGGCGGCAGCTCGTGCACCGTGTGACCGGCGAAACCGATCTCGATGGGCCGCACCCATTGCGCCTGGTGGGCGGCGAGGTCGCTGGCGCGCAGCTGGGCGCCGTGCTCACGGGCGAAGGCCTCGATGGCGGCGGCGATCTCGCCGCGGTAGAAGGCCTCGCCGCGGGTTTGGGCGATGGCGCGCAGCGCGCGGGCCGCGTCGGGGAAAGCGAAGCGCTCGCCCGCCTGCGGCGCGCGCCCGCGCGGCAGGAAGGCCTGGGCGAAGCCGGGCTTGTCGTGCAGCAGGGGCACGGCCTGCGCCCACTTCTTCGCGATCACCGGCGCCACCGCGTGGCCGCGCTCGGCGAGTTCGATGGCGGGCGCCATCAGGTCGGCGAAGGGCAGGGCGCCGAAGCGCTCGGACAGCGCCGCCCAGCCGCCCACGGCGCCGGGCACGGTGACGGCGTCGAAGCCGCGCAGGGGCATCTGGCCGCCGTGCTTCTGATCGAAGTAGGCCTTGCTCCAGCCCATGGGCGCCACGCCCGATGAGTTCATGCCGTGCAGGCGCTCGCCGTCCCAGACGATGGCGAAGTTGTCGCTGCCCAGGCCGTTGGAGCAGGGCTCCACCACCGTCAGCGCGGCGGCGGTCGCGATGGCCGCGTCGATCGCGTTGCCGCCCTTGAGCAGCATGCGCAGCCCGGCCATCGCGGCCAGCGGCTGGGTGGTGGCCACCGCGTTGCGCGCCATCAGCGGCGCGCGCGAGACGGGGTAGGGGTTGTTCCAGTCGCTGAACCGCATCGGGGAGCTCACTTCAGAACATCCCCCAGGCACAGGTACTTGATCTCGACGTAGTCGTCCATGCCGTGGTGCGAGCCTTCGCGGCCCAGGCCGGACTGCTTGACGCCGCCGAAGGGCACGTGCTCGGTGGCCAGGATGCCCACGTTGATGCCCACCATGCCGTACTCCAGCGCCTCGCTCACGCGGAAGATGCGGCCCACGTCGCGGCTGTAGAAGTAGCTGGCCAGGCCGAACTCGGTGTTGTTCGCGGCGTCGATCGCCTCCTGCTCGGTCTGAAACTTGAAGACCGGCGCGAAGGGGCCGAAGGTCTCCTCGCGCGCGCACAGCATGTCGGCCTTGGCGCCGGCGACCACCGTGGGCTCGAAGAACTGGCCCTGCAGCTTCTTGCCGCCGGCCACCACGGTGCCGCCCTTGGCCAGCGCATCGTCCACGTGGCGCTGCACCTTCTCCACCGCCGCGTCCTCGATCAGCGGGCCCTGCACCACGCCGTCTTCAAAACCGTTGCCCACCTTGAAGGCCTGGACCTTGGCGGCGAACTTCTGCACGAACTCGTCGTACACGCCGGCCTGCACGTAGAAGCGGTTGGCGCAGACGCAGGTCTGGCCGGCGTTGCGGTACTTGCTGGCCAGGGCGCCTTCCACGGCGGAGTCGATGTCGGCGTCGTCGAAGACGATGAAGGGGGCGTTGCCGCCCAGCTCCAGCGCCAGCTTCTTCACCGTGGGCGCGCACTGCGCCATGAGGATGCGGCCGACCTCGGTGGAGCCGGTGAAGCTCAGGTGGCGCACCGTGTCGCTGGCGCACAGGGCCTTGCCCACGGCGATGCTCTGCTGCGAGTCGGCGGTGATGACGTTGAGCACGCCGGCCGGGATGCCCGCGCGCACGGCCAGTTCGGCGGCGGCCAGGGCGGTCAGCGGCGTGAGCTCGGCCGGCTTGATGACCACCGGGCAGCCGGCGGCCAGGGCCGGCGCCACCTTGCGCGTGATCATGGCCAGGGGGAAGTTCCAGGGCGTGATGGCCGCGCACACGCCGATGGGCTGCTTGAGCACCAGCAGGCGGCGGTTGGGGTCGAAGGTGGGCAGGGTCTCGCCGTTGACGCGCTTGGCCTCCTCGGCGAACCACTCGACGAAGCTGGCGCCGTAGGCGATCTCGCCCTTGCCCTCGGCAAAGGGCTTGCCCTGCTCGGCGGTGAGGATGCGGCCCAGGTCTTCCTGGTTCGCCATCAGCAGGTCGTACCACTTGCGCAGCAGGTTGGCGCGCTCCTTGGCGCTGCGCGCGCGCCAGGCCGGCCAGGCCTTGTCGGCGGCGGCGATGGCGGCTTCCGCGTCGGCCGCGCCCAGGTTGGCCACGTCGGCCAGCTTCAGGCCGGTGGCGGGGTCGTGCACGTCGAAGCGGGCGCCGCCCTTGATCCACTGGCCGTTGATGAGGCCGTCGGTCTTGAGCAGGCTGGGGTCTTTCAGCAGGGCCAGGGGGGAGGTTTTCATGTCCATGGGTGTCTCCGTCGGTTCGCGAGGCAGCGGGAAGGTGAAAATTTAACTTGTTAAATAATTCAGGGCGCGATTGTGCTCCCGATCCGGGGTGGGAGCATAGCCCCGGGGGTGGGGCGGGGTGCGCGAACGCCGGCGACCGCCCACCCGGGGCGGTGGTTTTCCCCGGGATGGTGGCGCCTGTCCCGCATGTTGGAAAATAGCGGGTTCGCGTGCCCGGCGCGCTCCCATCCCGCAGCCCCAAAGGTCCTATGACAGCCCCCACGACCGCTCCCGTCTCCGTCGCCGACATCCGCAAGAG
Source organism: Hydrogenophaga sp. 70-12 (assembly GCF_001897365.1). Taxonomy (NCBI): domain Bacteria; kingdom Pseudomonadati; phylum Pseudomonadota; class Betaproteobacteria; order Burkholderiales; family Comamonadaceae; genus Hydrogenophaga; species Hydrogenophaga sp. 70-12. The sequence continues at coordinate 1,724 of NZ_MKSS01000315.1, read as the reverse complement.
CTTCCTGGACTTCTTCGCCTCCAAGGGGCACACGGTGGTGCCGTCCAGCCCGCTGGTGCCGGGCAACGACCCCACGCTCATGTTCACCAACTCGGGCATGGTGCAGTTCAAGGACGTGTTCCTGGGCACCGACAAGCGCCCCTACGTGCGGGCCGCGTCCGTGCAGGCCTGCCTGCGCGCCGGCGGCAAGCACAACGACCTGGAGAACGTGGGCTACACCGCGCGCCACCACACCTTCTTCGAGATGCTGGGCAACTGGAGCTTCGGCGACTACTTCAAGCGCGAGAGCCTGAAGTGGGGCTGGGAACTGCTGACCGAGGTCTACAAGCTGCCCAAGGAGCGCCTGCTCGCCACCGTCTACATCGACGACGACGAGGCCTTCGACATCTGGACGAAGGAGATCGGCCTGCCGCCCGAGCGCGTGATCCGCATTGGCGACAACAAGGGCGGCAAGTACAAGAGCGACAACTTCTGGATGATGGCCGACACCGGCCCCTGCGGCCCCTGCTCGGAGATCTTCTACGACCACGGCCCGCACATCCCCGGCGGCCCCCCGGGCAGCCCCGACGAGGACGGCGACCGCTTCATCGAGATCTGGAACCACGTGTTCATGCAGTTCGACATGAAGGAAGACGGCAGCGTGGTGCCGCTGCCCGCGCCCTGCGTGGACACCGGCATGGGCCTGGAGCGCCTGGCCGCCATCCTGCAGCACGTGCACAGCAACTACCAGATCGACATCTTCGCGGCGCTGATCGAGGCCGCCGCGCGCGAGACCCACACCAGCGACCTGGCCAACCCCTCGCTCAAGGTCATCGCCGACCACATCCGCGCCACCGCCTTCCTGGTGAGCGACGGTGTCATCCCCAGCAACGAGGGCCGCGGCTACGTGCAGCGCCGCATCGTGCGCCGGGCCATCCGCCACGGCTACAAGCTGGGCCAGAAGACGCCCTTCTTCCACAAGCTGGTGCCGGTGCTGGTGCGGCTCATGGGCGCGGCCTACCCCAACCTGGCCCGCCAGGAGCAGCGCATCGTCGAGGTGCTCAAGGCCGAGGAAGAGCGCTTCTATGAAACGCTGGCCAATGGCATGGAGATCCTGGACGCCGCGCTCGCGGGCGGCCAGACGGTCCTGCCCGGCGACGTGGCCTTCAAGCTGCACGACACCTACGGCTTCCCGCTGGACCTGACCAACGACGTCTGCCGCGAGCGCGGCGTGGCGGTGGACGAGGCCGGCTTCCAGGCCGCCATGGAGCACCAGAAGGCGCAGGCCCGCGCGGCTGGCAAGTTCAAGATGGACAAGGCGCTGGACTACGGCGGCGCGGGCAACCAGTTCGTGGGCTACGAGCGGCTCGAGGCCCCGGGCAAGATCGTCGCGCTCTACCTCGACGGCACGCCGGTGGCCGCGCTCAAGAGCGGGCAGAGCGGGGTGGTGGTGCTCGACAGCACGCCCTTCTACGCCGAGAGCGGCGGCCAGGTGGGCGACGAAGGCCTGATCACGGCCGGCTCGGCGCGCTTCGCGGTGGCCGACACGCAGAAGATCAAGGCCGACGTGTACGGCCACCACGGCACGGTGGAGCAGGGCACGCTCAACGTCGGTGACGCGGTGAACGCGCAGGTGAACACCGCGCAGCGCGCCGCCACCGTGCGCAACCACAGCGCCACCCACCTGATGCACAAGGCCCTGCGCGAGGTGCTGGGCGATCACGTGCAGCAGAAGGGCTCGCTGG
>NZ_MKSS01000314.1:2687-10122 GCF_001897365.1 Hydrogenophaga sp. 70-12 | reverse complement strand
GCGTGAGCGTGGCCCAGCTGTCGCTGCTGATCAACACCCAGATCGCCTCGCACCTGGCCGTGGGCAGCGTGAGCTGGCTCACCTACGCCGACCGCCTGATGGAGTTCCCCACGGCCCTGCTGGGCGTGGCCCTGGGGGTGGTGCTGCTGCCGCAATTGTCGGCCGCGCAGGCTGCAGGCGACACAGATCGCTACAGCGGCCTGCTCGACTGGGGTCTGCGCCTGGTCGTCCTGCTGGCCGTGCCCTGCGCGGTGGCGCTGCTCACCTTTGCCCAGCCGCTGGTCGCGGTGCTCTACCACTACGGCCGCTTCGGCGCGGCCGACGTGCAGCAGACCGCCACCGCCCTGATGGGCTACGGGGCGGGCTTGATCGGGCTGATCGCCATCAAGGTGCTGGCGCCGGGCTTCTACGCGCGCCAGGACATCCGTACGCCGGTGAAGATCGCCATTGGGGTGCTCGTGCTCACGCAGGCGCTCAACCTGGTGCTGGTGCCGCACCTGGCGCACGCCGGGCTGGCGCTGGCCATTGGCTTGGGGGCGCTGGTGAACGCGGCGTTCCTGCTGATGGGTCTGCGCCGGCGTGGCGCCTACCTGCCGGCGCCGGGCTGGGCGAAGTTCGGCCTGCAGGTACTGGCGGCCAGCGTGCTGCTGGCGGTCTACCTCACCTGGCTGTCGGCGCGGGTGGGCTGGCTGGGGTTCGAGGGCGCCGCGCTGCAGCGCGTGGGCCTGCTGGCCTTGGGCATCGTGGGGGCGGGCGCCTTGTATTTCGGGGCCTTGGTTCTCTCGGGCTTGAACTTGCGCCAGTTCGTCCGACAATAGCTGGACCGCACCCGCCGGCGCTCCGTCCATGGCCCTTCCGTACGAGTTCACCGCGCCCACGCCCCTGAGCTACTTCGCGTCGCTCGTGCGTGACGACGAGGCCCTGCCGCTGTTCGAGGCGGCGGCCGCGGTGGCGCAGGACGAATACCCCGATCTGGACGTGCAGCAGGTGCTGGGCGACGTGGACCAGATGCTTGCGCGCGTGAGGCGCCGCTGCCCCGACGACGCCGGCCCGCTGCAGCGCCTGCGCGTGCTCAACCAGTTCTTCTTCCGCGACATGGGGTTCGGCGGCAACGTCAACAACTACTACGACCCCGACAACAGCTACCTCAACGCGGTGCTGCGCACGCGCCGGGGCATCCCCATCTCGCTGGCCGTGCTCTGGCTGGAGCTGGCCCAGGGCCTGGGCCTGAAGGCGCGAGGCGTCAATTTCCCCGGGCATTTCATGATCAAGATCAACCTGCCCAACGGGCAGGTGGTGATCGACCCGTTCACCGGCCAGTCGCTCAGCCGCGAGGACCTGTCCGAGCGCCTGGAGCCCTACAAGCGCCGCAACGGCCTGGTGGACGACTTCGACGTGCCCGTGGGCCTCTACCTGCAGGCGGCCACGCCGCGCGAGATCCTGGCGCGGCTGCTGCGCAACCTCAAGGAAATCCACCGCACGCAGTCCGACTGGCTGCGCCTGGTGGCCGTGCAGGACCGCCTGATCGTGCTGCTGCCCGAGGCCTGGGTGGAGTACCGCGACCGCGGCCTGGCCTGGGCCGAGATCGGCGATCTGCGGCTGGCGGTGAACGACCTCGAGACCTTCGTCGACCGCACCGACGACGCCCTGGAGCGCAGCGCCATCGAGCAGCGCCTGCAGACCCTGCGGCGCGCCATGAACTGAGGGCCTGGTCCCGTATCGGCGTGTAAGCGCGGTTGACGCGCCGCATGAGCTGCAACGAATATCGACGCAGAGCCGGGCTTCACCGCAGCCTGGACCCGGAGCCCTTTCCTTGAAAACACTGATGATCGCGGGCGCCACCGGCCTGGTGGGCAGCCACGCGCTGCGCCAGGCGCTGGCGCATCCTCAGGTGCGGCTGGTGGTGGCGCCCACCCGGCGCGCCTTGCCCACGCACCCCAAGCTGCTGAACCCCCTCGTGAGCTTCGACCGGCTGCCCGAAGACGCCGAGTGGTGGGGCGTGAACGCGGTGATCTGCACGATCGGCACCACCATGAAGGCGGCCGGCTCGCGCGAGGCCTTCTACCGCGTGGACCACGACCTGCCGCTGCGCGTGGCCGAGCTGGCGCTGCGCCAGGGCACGCAGGCCTACGCCTTCAATTCGGCGCTGGGGGCGGACCTGCGTTCGCGGGTGTTCTATTCCCGCACCAAGGGCGAGGTGGAGCGCGACCTGCTGGCGCTGGGCTATCCCTCGCTCACGCTGGTGCGCCCGGGCCTGATCGGCGGTGACCGTGTGGAAGACCGCCCGCGCGAGCGCCTGTTCCTGCGCCTGGCCGAGGCCCTGCGGCCGGTGCTGCCGCGGCGCTGGCGCGTGGTGCAGGCCGAGGCCATCGCCCGCACGCTGCTGGAATCGGCGCTGACGGCCACGCCGGGTGTGCGGGTGGTGATGTCCGAGGACATCACCTAGGCGCGGCGGTCTCTCAGGCCACGACCACGGCCGCCCCGGTGCCGCGCGGCGCGATGCGGCCGATGGCGTGCACGGTTTCGCCCAGGCCGCGCAGCGTGGCGGCGCAGGCCTCGGCCTGGTCGGCGGCGATCACCACCACCATGCCGATGCCGTTGTTGAAGGTGCGGTTCATCTCGATGTCGTCGATGCCCGCGGTCTTCTGCAGCCAGGCAAACAGCTCGGTCTGCGGCCAACTGCCCTTGACCAGGTGCGCGGCCAGGGCATCGGGCAGCACGCGCGGGATGTTCTCCAGCAGGCCGCCGCCGGTGATGTGGGCCAGGGCCTTGATGGGGTGTTGCTGCAGCGCGGCCAGCACGTTCTTCACATACAGGCGGGTGGGCTTCATCACCGCCTCGCGGAAGGGCAGGCCGTCCAGCGTGGCGGGCAGGTTCGAGCCCGCGCGCTCGATGCACTTGCGCACCAGCGAGAAGCCGTTGGAGTGCACGCCGTGCGAGGCCAGGCCCAGCACCACGTCGCCTTCGGCCACGGTCTTGCCCGTGAGAATCTTGGATTTCTCCACCGCGCCCACGCAGAAGCCGGCCAGGTCGTACTCGCCAGCGGGGTACATGCCGGGCATCTCGGCGGTCTCGCCGCCGATGAGGGCGCAGCCCGAGAGTTCGCAGCCCTTGGCGATGCCGCCAACCACGGCCGCGGCGGTGTCCACGTCGAGCTTGCCGCAGGCGAAGTAGTCGAGAAAAAACAGCGGTTCGGCGCCTTGCACCAGCACGTCGTTCACGCTCATGCCCACCAGGTCGATGCCCACGGTGTCGTGCATATTCCATTCGAAGGCCAGCTTCAGCTTGGTGCCCACGCCGTCGGTGCCGCTCACCAGCACCGGCTCCTGGTAGCGCTTGGGCACTTCGAACAGGGCGCCGAAGCCCCCGATGCCGCCCAGCACGCCCTCGCGCAGGGTCTTTTTCGCCAGCGGCTTGATGCGCTCGACCAGGGCGTCGCCCGCATCGATGTCGACGCCGGCGTCTTTGTAGGACAGGGGGGTGGTGCTCATGGGGAAAGGCGCGGCGGCGGGGCCGCGGGCAGTGGTCGGGCGGGGGGGAGGGCGGATACCCGGGGCGCCCGGGGGCGCGCCGATAGAATCCAGAACCGGATTTTACGGGCTCGCCCCGGGCCCCAGGCCCGCCACCGAGCCCCGCCCCATGACCTTCACCCCCACCCAGATCCGCATCGCCGCCTGGACCGCCATCGCGCTGGTCCTGGTCCTGCTGCTCACGCTGCTGGCGCCCGTGCTCATGCCCTTCATGGTGGCCTTGATCATGGCCTACGCCATGCACCCCCTGGTGGAGCGCCTGGCCGGGCGCGGCTGGCCGCGCTGGCTCGGGGCCGGGCTGTCGGTGGCGCTGCTGATGCTGGTGCTGCTGGCGGTGGTGCTGCTCATCGTGCCGGTCATCACCCAGCAGGTGCCGCTGCTGAGCAAGCAGGTGCCGGTGTTGCTGGACCGCCTGGCCGACGGCCTGAGCGCGCTGGCGGCGCGCTTCGGTTTCGAGTTGCGCCTGGACATCAGCCAGCTGCGCCAATGGGCCAGCCAGCTCATGAGCGGCAAGGAGAGCGAGCTGCTGGCGGGCCTGTTGTCCTCGCTGCGCATCGGCGGCAGCGCCCTGGCGGCGCTGTTCGGCAATCTGTTCCTCATGCCCATCGTGGCCTTCTACCTGCTGATCGACTGGCGCGCCCTCATGGGCCGGGGCCGCGCGCTGGTGCCGCCGCGCTGGCGCGAGTCGGTCCAGGGCTTCCTGGACGAGACCGATGGCGTGCTCGGCAGGTACCTGCGCGGCCAGCTCATGGTGATGGGCATCCTGGCGGTGTTCTATTCCGCGGGCCTGGCGCTGGTGGGGCTCAACCTGGCGCTGCCCATCGGCGTGTTCACCGGCCTGGCCACCTTCGTGCCTTTCCTGGGCTTTGGCGTGGGACTGGTGCTGGCCGTGCTGGCGGCGCTGCTGGAGTTCCAGTCCTTCACCGGCGTGGCGCTGGTGTTCGGCGTCTACATGCTGGGCCAGCTCGTGGAGAGCTACTACTTCACCCCGCGCCTGGTGGGCGAGGCGATCGGCCTGCACCCGATCTCGGTGATCTTCGCGCTGCTGGCCTTCGGCCACCTGTTCGGCTTCGTGGGCGTGCTCATCGCGCTGCCGGCCAGCGCGGTGCTGCTGGTGGCGCTGCGCCGGCTCAAGCGCCAGTACCTGTCGAGCGACCTGTACCTCAAGGCGCCGGTCGGCCACAACGAACCACCGCGTTTGCCATGAGTGCGTCGCCCGGCCAGCCCATGAAGCAGCTCGCGCTGGACATCGGCCTGGCGCCGCTGCCCACGCTGGACAACTTCGTGGGCGTGGGCAACGAGGCCGCGCTGGCCCACCTGCGCCTGTGGGTGCCCAACCCCCTGCGCTCGCCGGTGCCCACCTTCCTGTGGGGCGAGAGCGGCAGCGGCAAGACGCACCTGCTGCGCGCCGTGCGCGAGGCGCTGCGCGAGCAGGGCTCGCGCGTGGGCTGGATGGACGCCAGCACCCTGGACCCGGCCGAGTACGACGAGCACTGGGACGCGGTGCTGCTCGACGACACCCACCTCTACACGGCGGCCCAGCAGGCCATGGCTTTCAACTGGTTCGTCAACGCCCAGACCCCGGCCCATGGCCCGGCGCGCTGGGTGCTGGCCGCGGGTGACCGCCCGCCGGCCGACCTGGTGCTGCGCGAGGACCTGCGCACCCGCCTCGGCTGGGGCCATGTGTTCCAGCTGCGCGCGCTCGGCGAGACCGAGCGGCGCGCCGTGCTGCGCCGCGCCGCCGACGAGCGCGGCGTCTTCCTCGGCGACGAGGTGATGGACTTCATGCTCAAGCGCTTCTCGCGCGACCTCTCCAGCCTGATGCTGCTGCTCGAGCGGCTCGACGGCTACGCGCTGCGCACGCAGCGCGCGATCACCATCCCGCTCATCAAATCCATGCTGGAAGACGAGTGAGCGGGCATTCCCCCATGCGACTGGCCCTTTTCGACCTCGACCACACCCTCATCCCCCTGGACTCCGACCACGCCTGGGGCGAATTCACCGTGCGCCTGGGCTGGCGCGACGCCGAGGACTTCCGCCGCGCCAACGACGGCTACTACGCCGACTACAAGGCCGGCACCCTGGACATCCACGACTACGTGCGCTTCGCCACCGGCGCGGTGCGCGAGCGCGGCCTGGCCGAGGGCCTGCGCGCGCACGAGCGCTTCATGGCCGAGGTGATCCGCCCGGCCATGACCGAGGCCGCGCGCGCCCTGGTGCGCCGCCACCAGGACGCGGGCGACACCGTGCTCATCGTCACCGCCACCAACGCCTTCGTCACCCGGCCCATCGCCCAGGCCTTCGGCGTCGAGCAGCTCATCGCCATCGACCTGGCCACCGATCCGTCGGGCGAACTCACCGGTGCCATCGCGGGCGTCCCCTCCTTCCGCGAGGGCAAGGTCGCCCGTGTGGAACAATGGCTGGCCGATCGCGGCCTGCGCTGGTCCGATCTGGCGCACAGCACCTTCTACAGCGACTCGATGAACGACCTGCCGCTGCTCGAGAAGGTGGACGAACCGGTGGCCACCAACCCCGATCAGCGCCTCGCCACCCTCGCCAAGCAGCGCGGCTGGCGCATCCTCAATCTCTTCGAATGATCAAGAAATTCATCGACAAGCTGCTGGGCAAGGCCAGTGGTGCCCGCGCGGGCTCGCCCTTCGGCAAGCGCCAGGACGTGCCGGCCAGCGTGCACGGCATCGACCCCAAGCTGGTGGACCAGCGCGCGCTGGACGTGGTCCGCACGCTCAAGCAGGCCGGCTTCGAGGCCTACATCGTCGGCGGCGCCGTGCGCGACCTGCTGCTGGGCCTGCGGCCCAAGGACTTCGACGTCGCCACCAACGCCACGCCCGAGCAGGTCAAGGGCCTGTTCCGGCGCGCCTTCATCATCGGCCGGCGCTTTCGCATCGTGCACGTGGTCTACGGCCGCGGGCGCGAGCACGAGGTGATCGAGGTCTCCACCTTCCGCGCCTACCTCGACAGCGCCGACGCCGAACAGGTGGCGGGCAACGAGCGCACCAGCAAGGGCGAGCTCTCGGGCATGAAGCACGCGGTGGACGCCAGCGGGCGCGTGCTGCGCGACAACGTCTGGGGCCCGATCGAGCAGGACGCGGCGCGCCGCGACTTCTCGGTCAACGCCATGTACTACGACCCCGAGACGCAGACCGTGGTCGACTTCCACCACGGCATCCGCGACGCGCAGAAGAAGCAGCTGCGCATGATCGGCGACGCCGCCACGCGCTACCGCGAGGACCCGGTGCGCATCATCCGCGCCGTGCGCTTCGCGGCCAAGCTCTCGCCGCTGGGCTTCAAGCTCGACGCCAAGACGCGCGAGCCGCTGCAGGCCTCCAAGTCGCTGCTGCAGGACATCCCGCAAAGCCGCCTGTTCGACGAAATGCTCAAGCTGCTGCAGACCGGCCATTCGCTGGCCAGCCTGCAGCAACTCAAGGCCCTGGGCCTGGACCGGGGCATCTACCCGCTGCTCGACGTGGTGGTGCAGCGCGCCGACGACCCCTTCGTGCAACTGGCCCTGCAGGACACCGATCGCCGCGTGGGCGAGAGCAAGCCGGTGGCGCCCAGCTTCCTGCTGGCCTGCGTGCTGTGGGCCGACGTGCGCCGCGGCTGGGAGCGCCGCATCGAGTCGCGCCCGGGCCACAAGCCCGTGCCGGCCTTCGCGGCCCTGCAGGACGCGATCGACGAGGCCTTCGATGCGCGCATCGGCGACGTGTCGGGCCGCGGCAAGCTCGGCGCCGACATGCGCGAGATCTGGCTCATGCAGCCGCGCTTCGACAAGCGCACGGGCAGCGGCGTCTTCACGCTGGTGGAGCAGCCGCGTTTCCGCGCCGGCTTCGACTTCCTGCGCCTGCGCTCGCAGGTGGGCGAGGTGGAAGAGGAACTCGCCCACTGGT
>NZ_MKSS01000314.1:0-2643 GCF_001897365.1 Hydrogenophaga sp. 70-12 | reverse complement strand
GCGCGCACGGAGGGCGGCGAAGGCGGCGAGGGCAACCCGCCCGCCGGAGGCGATGGGGCGGCCTGAGCTACAGGCCTACGTCGCGCTCGGCGCCAACCTGGGCCAGGCCGCGGCCGCCGTGCGCGGGGCCCTCGGCGCCCTGGACCACACCCCCGGCCTGCGGCTGGTGCGCGCCTCGTCCCTGTACCGCAGCGCGCCGCACGAGGCGCAAGGCCCCGACTTCGTCAACGCGGTGGCCGAGATCGCCACCACGCTCAGTGCGCCGGATCTGCTGGGCGCCCTGCAGGCCATCGAAACCGCGGCCGGCCGCGAACGGCCTTACCGCCACGCCCCGCGCACGCTCGACCTCGACCTGCTGTTCTACGGCGAGGGCCGCATCGATTCGCCCACGCTGACCGTTCCGCACCCGCGCTGGCGCGAGCGCGCCTTCGTGCTGCTGCCGCTGGCCGAGATCGCGCCCCACCGGGTGCCGGCCGAGGCCCTGGCCGCTGTGGCGGGCCAGGCCATCGAGCGGTTGCGCGGGGCCTGAGCGCCCTCAGGGGGCCAGCCGCTCGCGCACCCAGGCGCCGTCCTGCAGCCGGTAGCGCAGCCGGTCGTGCAGCCGGCTCTTGCGCCCCTGCCAGAACTGCCAGTTGTCCGGCACCAGCCGGTAGCCGCCCCAGTGCGGCGGGCGCGGCGGCTTGAGCAGGAACTGCGCGCCGTACTTCGCCGCGTTGGCCACCAGCACCGAGCGGCCCTCGATCACCTCGCTCTGCGGGCTGGCCCAGGCGCCGATGCGGCTGTCCAGCGGGCGGCTGTGGAAATAGGCGTCGCTTTCGTCGGCGCTGGTGAACTCCACCCGGCCCTCGATGCGCACCACCCGCTCGAGCTCCACCCAATGGAACTGCAGCGCCGCGTAGGGGTTGCCCGCCAGTTCGCGGCCCTTGCGGCTGTGGTAGTTGGTGTACCAGACGACGCCGCGCTCGTCGTAGCCCTTGATGAGCACGATGCGCGTGCTCGGGCGCAGGTCCGATCCCACGGTGGCCAGGGTCATGGCGTTGGGCTCGGGCACCTGGGCGGCGATGGCTTGCTGCAGCCATTGGTCGAACTGTTGCAGCGGGTCGGCGTGCGAGGCGTCCTCGCTCAACTCGGCCTTCTCGTAGCTCTTGCGCAGGTCGGCGATGTTCATGGCGGCAGTGTAGTGAGGCGGCCGATCAGTCGGCCAGTTGCAGCAGCTTTTCCAGCGCGTGGTCGTGGATGCCGTGGGCCTTGAGCCCTTCAAACGTGCGGCGGGCGTAGTCCAGCGTGGTGCCGTAGCGCCCGCAGGAGCGCGAGAAGATGTCGCGGTAGCGCTCGGGTGTGAGCTGGCCGGTGAAGCTGGGGCTGCGGCGCGAGAGCGTGAAGGCCAGCGCGCGCACGCTGCCCTGCGGGGTCTGCACCCGCAGCCACTTGGGGTCGTAGACGGGGTTGGGCATCTCGCGCGCCCACAGGCGTGGCATCAGCGCCTCCACCTGCTCGTGCGGCACGCGCAGCGCCAGGCCGTCGCAGCTGCCGCCCGACAGGAGCGCGAACACCAGGCCCGGGCATTCGGGCGTGCCGCGGTTGACGCGGCTCCACATCTGCAGGCCCCGGTGGTGCCCATGCACGCGGCCGGGGCGGCTCTCGACGGCCTCGAACTCGGGCCGCCAGACCAGCGAGGCGTAGCCGAACACCCAGAGGTCCGGGCGCTCGCCCTGGGCGCGCCAGTCGGCCAGGGTCTCGGCCATCATGGCCGCGCCGTCGCGCTGTTCGGGGATCCAGGTGCGCAGGGGCTTCATCCGGCCTGCCTACAATGCCGGATTCGCCGATTCACGCACACCACAGGAGCTTTTTGCATGGCCACACAGGATAACGAACCCGAACAACGCGTCGTCGCGGTCGTCCTGATTTCCCTCATCGCACTGATCATCGCTGGCGTACTGGGCCTGGGCGTGTTCAAGGCGCGCGGCGACAAGGCCGCTCCCGCGGCATCGGCCACCGCCGCGCCGGCGCCGGGCGCCATTGCCATTTCCGCCACCGACGCCAGCGTGGTGGTCGACAACGGTGTGGTGAAGTTCTATTTCGCCACCGGCAAGGCCGATCTGGCCTCCGGCGCGCTGGCCGCGCTGGCCGAGGCCATCGAGGCCGCCAAGGGCGGTTCGCGCCTGGTGGTCTCGGGCTTTCACGACGCCACCGGCGACCCGGCCTTCAACGCCGAGCTGGCCAAGCAGCGCGCCTTCGCGGTGCGCGACGCCCTGGTGGGCGCGGGCGTGGCGGAGAGCAGCCTGGAACTGAGCAAGCCGGCCGTGACCACCGGCACGGGCGCCGACGCCGAGGCGCGCCGGGTCGAGGTGGTGATCGTGCGCTGAGCGCGGCACCGTTCGCCAGACAAAAGGCCCGGTTCGACCGGGCCTTTTCATTGGGGGTGGGGCCTCAGCGCAAGCCCTGGCCGGCGGCGTGGTCGTCGGCGCGCTGGATCAGCTCGATCTTGTAGCCGTCCGGGTCCGTCACGAAGGCGATGACCGTGGTGCCGCCCTTGACCGGACCGGCCTCGCGCGTGACCTGGCCGCCCGCGGCCTTGATCTTCTCGCAGGCCGCGTAGGCGTCGGGCACGCCCAGGGCGATGTGGCCGTAGGCCGTGCCCAT
>NZ_MKSS01000313.1:0-7581 GCF_001897365.1 Hydrogenophaga sp. 70-12 | reverse complement strand
CCGTGAACGAGGCCTTGCGGTACTTCACGGCGTCCTCGGGTTTCTGGAACTGGGCCATGGCCGGGGCGGCCAGGGCGCTGGCGGCCAGCGCCAGGAGGAGCGGAGCGACTGTCTTCATTGAATCTCCTGTGGGGATGTTGAACGCCGGCTCTGCAGGCCGGCGCTCGCTGAGGTTGCCACGACGGGTAAAGTTCCGTTGAACCGATCCGGCATTTCCCGATCCACCGCTCGGTCGTCACCCACGCTTCGCCAACATGCACACCATCCGCATCTGGGACCTGCCCACCCGACTGTTCCACTGGCTGCTCGCGCTCTGCGTGATCGGGCTCATCACCACCGGCACCCTCGGTGGCGCCTGGATGGAGTGGCATCTGCGGCTGGGCTACGCCGTGCTGGCGCTGCTGCTGTTCCGGCTGGTGTGGGGCTTCCTGGGCGGGCGCTGGTCGCGCTTCGCCAGCTTCGTCTACTCGCCGCGCTCGCTGCTGCGCTACCTGCGTGGTCGCGCGCCCCTGGAGCACACCGCCGGCCACACGCCCCTGGGCGCGCTGTCGGTGTTCGCCCTGCTGCTGGCCCTGGCGGCCCAGGTGGGCAGCGGCCTCATGAGCGACGACGAGATCGCCACCTTCGGGCCGCTGGCGCGCTTCGTCTCGGGCGAGACGGTCTCGGCCGCCACCGGCTTCCACAAGGACGTGGGCCAGTACCTGGTGATCGGCCTGCTGGTGCTGCACCTGCTGGCCATCGCCTGGTACCTGTTCGTGAAGCGCCAGCCACTGGTCCAACCCATGCTGAAGGGAGACAAGCAGTTGCCCGCGCCCCTGCCGCCCTCGCGCGACGGCCGTTGGGACCGGGCGCTCGCCGGTGCCTTGCTGGGGGTGTGTTCGGCCTTCGTGGCCTGGCTGGTCAGCGTCGGCTACGCGCCCTGACGGCCTGGCCCGCCGCGGCGCTGGCTGGCCCCGCTCGGGCGGATTGACTTATATTGCCGGTTCGCCCTCCCCCTGCGGCCCCGCCGGCCGCCCCCCGAACCCATGCCCGAGACGCCTTCAGCCGCCATTGAACTGCGGCTGGCCGAATCCCCCGACGACATCCTGGCGGTGCGCGCCTTGTTCCTGGACTACCAGGCCTCGCTGGACGTGGACCTGTGCTTCCAGGGCTTCCAGGACGAACTGGCGAAGCTGCCCGGCGACTACGCCCCTCCCGGCGGCGCGCTGCTGCTGGCCCTGGTGGACGGTGCGCCCGCCGGCTGCTGCGCCCTGCGCCCGCTGCCCAGCGCCGACCACCCCGACGCCTGCGAGATGAAGCGCCTGTTCGTGCGCCCCGCCTTTCGCGGCTTCGGCCTGGGGCGGCTGCTGGTCGACCGCATCCTGATGCTCGGACAGATGGGTGGCTACGCCACCATGCTGCTCGACACCCTGTCGGACATGGAGGCGGCGCGCGCGCTCTACCAGGACAGCGGCTTCGTCGAGATCGCGCCGTACTACCACAACCCCTTGCAGGGCGCGCACTACCTCAAGGTCGATCTCTGAATCAGGCCGCCTTGGCCTGGGCCAGCAGCGTGCCGGCGTCGCTCACCTCGAACTTGCCCGGCGCCTCGACGTTGAGCGTCTTGACCACGCCGTCCTTCACGAGCATGGAATAGCGGTTGCTGCGCAGGCCCATGCCGCGCGCGGTCAGGTCCAGCGTCAGGCCCGTGGCCTTGGTGTAGTCGGCGCTGCCGTCGCCCAGCATGCGCACCACGCCGGTGGTTTTCTGGTCGCGCGCCCAGGCGCCCATCACGAAGGCATCGTTCACGCTGATGCACCAGATCTCGTCCACGCCGGCGGCCTTGAGGTCGGCCGCCTGCTGCACGAAGCCCGGCACGTGCTTGGCCGAGCAGGTGGGCGTGAAGGCGCCCGGCAGCGCGAAGATGGCGATGGTCTTGCCCGCGGCGGCCTTCTGCACGTCGACCGGGTTCGGGCCGATGCTGCAGCCATTGCCTTCGACCTCGCTGTACTCCATCAGCGTGCCGGCGGGCAGCTTGTCTCCGACCTTGATCATGGTTTCTCCTGTTCGGTTGGGGGCTGAAAACAAAAAAGCGACCGGATTGTCGGTCGCTTTTTCGATGCGCGCTGCGCAGGTCCGGGAAACGGACTCAGACGATGGCGGCTTTCTGCACCAGACGGCTGGCCACCCAGTTCTTGGTCTTGGAAATCGGGCGGCTCTCGGTGATCTCGATCAGGTCACCCAGCTTGTACTCGCCCTTTTCGTCGTGGGCGTGGTACTTGCTGGACTTGATCACGATCTTGTCGTAGATCGGGTGCTTGACGCGGCGCTCGACCAGGACCGTCACGGTCTTGGCGCGCTTGTCGCTCACCACCTTGCCGACCAGGGTGCGCTTGAGGGCGGTTTTGGCTTCGGTCATGGTTGGCTCCTTACTTGGCGGCTGCGCGCTGCTTCTCGGCCAGGATGGTCTTGGCGCGAGCGATGGCACGGCGGGTGTCGCCCAGCGTGGCGGTGTTGTTGAGTTGTTGCGTGGCCTTCTGCATGCGCAGATTGAAGTGGGCCTTCTGCAGCGACTTGATCTCGGCCTCGAGGCCGGCCGCGTCCTTCTGGCGCAGTTCTTCAGTATTCATAACGTGTTCTCCTGAATCACTGGCCCAGCAGGCGCGTCACGAACGTGGTGCGCAGCGGAAGTTTGGCGGCGGCCAGAGCGAAGGCCTCGCGGGCGAGCGCTTCGGGCACACCCACGATTTCGTACAGCACCTTGCCAGGCTGGATCTCGGCCACGTAGTACTCGACCGAACCCTTGCCGTTGCCCATACGGACTTCGGCGGGTTTCTGCGAGATCGGCTTGTCCGGGAACACACGGATCCAGATGCGGCCACCACGCTTGACGTGACGGGAGATCGCGCGGCGCGCGGCCTCGATCTGGCGGGCCGTGATGCGGCCACGGTCGGTGGCTTTCAGGCCGAAGTCGCCGAAGGCAACGGTGGCGCCGCTGGTGGCGACGCCGGTGTTACGGCCCTTCTGCTCCTTGCGGTACTTGCGACGAGCGGGTTGCAACATGTTTATTCTCCTTTGCCGTCCGCAGCTGCAGGTGCGGGTGCGTCTTTGCGTACGCGCTTAACGGCGGGTTTGGAATCACCACCCGTGGCTTCGGCGGGCTTGTCGCTGCCATCGGCCGGGGCGGTGTTGGTGCCACGGCGCACGGCGGCGCGGGCGGTCGGGCCGGCCGGGCGCTCGCTGCGCTCACGGCGCGGACCACGCGGGCGGCGCTCTTCTTCGGCGCGCGGCTCGGCCACCACGGGGGCGTCGTTGCGGCCCAGGGTGTCGCCCTTGTAGACCCACACCTTCACGCCGATGACGCCATAGGTCGTCTTGGCTTCGGAGGTGCCGTAGTCGATGTCGGCGCGCAGGGTGTGCAGGGGCACACGGCCTTCGCGGTACCACTCGGTGCGGGCGATCTCGATGCCGTTCAGGCGACCGGCGCTCATGATCTTGATGCCCTGGGCACCGAGGCGCATGGCGTTCTGCATCGCGCGCTTCATGGCGCGGCGGAACATGATGCGCTTCTCGAGCTGCTGGGTGATCGAGTCGGCGATCAGCTTGGCATCGATTTCGGGCTTGCGCACTTCTTCGATGTTCACGGCCACAGGCACGCCGAGCTTGGCGGCCAGTTCCTTCTTCAGCTTCTCGATGTCCTCGCCCTTCTTGCCGATCACCACGCCCGGACGCGCCGAGTAGATGGTGATGCGGGCGTTCTTGGCGGGGCGCTCGATGACCACGCGCGACACAGCGGCGTTCTTGAGCTTGGCCTTCAGGTACTCACGCACCTTGATGTCTTCGGCCAGCATGCCCGCGAAGTCGCGGTTGCTGGCGTACCAGCGGCTGGCCCAGTTGCGCGAGACGGCCAGGCGGAAGCCGGTCGGGTTGATTTTCTGTCCCATGTTCCTGTGCCTCTCAGTTGCCGACCGTCACGTAGATGTGACACGTGGGTTTGCTGATGCGGTTGCCACGGCCTTTGGCGCGAGCCTCAAACCGTTTGAGCGTCGTGCCTTGTTCGACGTAGATCGTCTTGACGCGCAGCTCGTCGATGTCGGCACCGTCGTTGTGCTCGGCATTGGCGATGGCGGACTCCAGGGCTTTCTTGACGATGCCGGCGGCCTTCTTCTGGGTGAAGGTCAGGATGTTCAGGGCCTGGTCGACCTTCTTGCCGCGAATCAGGTCGGCCACGAGGCGGCCTTTGTCCACCGACAGGCGCACGCCACGGACGACAGAGCGGGTTTCCGTACTCATGGTGGTTCCTTACTTCTTGGCTTTCTTGTCGCCCGGATGCCCCTTGAAGGTGCGCGTCAGGGAGAACTCGCCGAGCTTGTGACCGACCATCTGGTCGGTGATGTACACGGGCACGTGCTGCTTGCCGTTGTGCACGGCGATGGTCAGGCCGATGAACTCGGGCAGGACCATCGAGCGGCGCGACCAGGTCTTGACCGGCTTCTTGTCCTTGGTGGCCTGGGCCTTCTCGACCTTGGCCATCAGGTGGTGGTCCACGAAAGGACCCTTTTTGAGCGAACGAGTCATGTGGTCAACCCCTTACTTCTTGCGACGCGAGACGATCATCGACTGCGTGCGGCGGTTGTTGCGGGTACGGTAACCCTTGGTGAGGTTGCCCCACGGATCCACCGGAGCGCGGCCTTCGCCGGTCTTGCCCTCACCACCACCGTGCGGGTGGTCGATCGGGTTCATCGCGGTGCCGCGAACGGTCGGGCGGATGCCCATGTGGCGCACGGCACCGGCCTTGCCGATCTGGCGCAGGCTGTGCTCGGTGTTGGAGACCTCGCCGATGGTGGCGCGGCAGTCCACGTGGATCTTGCGCACTTCGCCCGAGCGCATGCGCACCTGGGCGTAGATGCCTTCGCGGGCCAGCAGCACGGCCGAGGCACCGGCCGAACGCGCCATCTGCGCGCCCTTGCCGACCTGCAGCTCAATGCAGTGGATCGTCGAACCCACGGGGATGTTGCGGATCGGCAGGGTGTTGCCCACGCGGATCGGCGACTCCGAGCCCGACAGCAGCGTGGCGCCCACCTCGACGCCGCGCGGCGCGATGATGTAGCGGCGCTCGCCGTCGGCGTAGCACAGCAGCGCGATGTGCGCGGTGCGGTTCGGGTCGTACTCGATGCGCTCGACCTTCGCCGGGATGTTGTCCTTGTTGCGGCGGAAGTCGACCACGCGGTAGTGGTGCTTGGCACCACCGCCCTTGTGGCGCGTCGTGATGTGGCCGTTGTTGTTGCGGCCGGCTTTCTGGAACTGAGGCTCCAGCAGCGGCGCGTAACCGGCACCCTTGTGCAGGTTTTCGCGCGTGACCTTCACCATGCCGCGACGGCCTGGCGAGGTCGGTTTCATCTTGATGACAGCCATGATTACGCGGCCTCCCCACCGAAGTTGAGTTCCTGACCGGGCATCAGCGTGACATAGGCCTTGCGCACATGGTCGCGGCGGCCGATGGTCTTGCCAAAGCGCTTGGTCTTGCCCTTCTGGTTCACGACCGACACACCCTTGACCTGCACCTTGAACATCAGCTCAACGGCGGCTTTGATCTCGGGCTTGGTGGCGTCGCGCAGCACCTTGAAGAGCACGGCATTGGATTGTTCGGCGGCCTGGGTGGCCTTCTCGGACACGATCGGTGCCACGAGGACCTGCATCAGGCGACCTTCGTCGAATTGGGCGGTGCTCATGCGAACATCTCCTTGAGCTGGTCGATCGCCGCCTTGGTGACGATCACTTGCTTGTAGTGCACCAGCGACAGCGGGTCGGCGTAACGGGGCTCGACCACCAGCACGTTGACCAGGTTGCGCGAGGCCAGGTACAGGTTCTCGTCGACTTCGTCAGCGATCACGAGCACCGACGACTTCAGGTTCATCGCCTTGAACTTGTCGGCCAGCTGCTTGGTCTTGGGCGAATCGACCTTGATCGACTCGACCACGGACAGACGGCCTTCACGGACCAGCTGCGAGAAGATGGACGCCATGCCGGCGCGGTACATCTTCTTGTTGAGCTTCTGGGTGAAGTTCTCGTCGGGGCTGTTCGGGAAGATGCGACCGCCCCCACGCCACAGCGGCGAGGAGGTCATGCCGGCGCGAGCGCGGCCGGTGCCCTTCTGCTTGAACGGCTTCTTGGTCGAGTGCTTGACCATCTGGCGGTCTTTTTGAGCACGCGTGCCTTGACGGGCGTTCGCTTGGTACGCCACCACGAGCTGGTGGATCAGGGCTTCGTTGTAGTCACGACCAAACACGGTCTCGGGCACGTCCAGCTTGGACGCGGCCTGGCCTTGGTCGTTGAGGAGTTCGACTTGCATCAGTTCGCTCCTTTGGCGGCGCTGGCCTTGACGGCGGGACGCACGGTGACGAAACCGCCCTTGGCACCGGGCACGGCACCACGGATCAGCAGCAGCTGACGGGCTTCGTCGATGCGCACGATGTCGAGGTTCTGGATGGTCTTGGTGACGTCGCCGAGGTGGCCCGTCATCTTCTTGCCCGGGAACACGCGGCCCGGGTCTTGCGCCATGGAGATCGAGCCCGGCACGTTGTGCGAACGGCTGTTGCCGTGCGACGCGCGCTGCGAGGCGAAGTTGTGGCGCTTGATGGTGCCCGCGAAGCCCTTGCCGATCGAGGTGCCTTGCACGTCGACCTTCTGGCCTTGCGAGAACAGCTTGTTGACATCGACCACGTCGCCCGGCTTGTACTGGGCGGCAACCTCGGCGGTCACGCGGAATTCGATGATGAGTTCACCGGCTTCGACGCCGGCCTTGGCCAGGTGGCCGGCCACCGGCTTGGTGACGCGGGAGGCGCGGCGCTTGCCGAAGGTGACTTGCAGCGCGTCGTAGCCGTCGTTGGCCTGGGTTTTGACCTGGGTGACGCGGTTGTTCGACACGTCGACCACCGTGACAGGCACTGCGTCCCCGTCATCGGTGAACAGGCGCATCATGCCCACCTTGCGGCCCAACAACCCGAGGGAGTTGCTCAGACTCATTGTTTTCTCCGTTCCCGACTTCAATTGGCCGGGGCTGATGGTGCGCGACCCGAAGGCCGCGCCTGAATGGCGAGCACCAGGGTGCCGACGCCACGAAATATCCGGCCCAAAAGCCGGAAAGCCCGCCAGTATAGCCAGCGGGCTTTCCTTGTGCAAGTCCGCCGGGCGAAAACCCGGCAAACCAGGGCCCCTGGCCTTACTGCAGCTTGATCTCGACGTCCACGCCGGCCGGCAGGTCGAGCTTCATGAGCGCGTCCACCGTCTTGTCGGTCGGGTCCACGATGTCCATCAGGCGCTGATGGGTGCGGATCTCGAGCTGGTCGCGGCTGGTCTTGTTGACGTGCGGCGAACGCAGGATGTCGAAGCGGCGCATGCGCGTCGGCAGGGGCACGGGACCCCGGACGATGGCGCCGGTGCGCTTGGCGGTTTCGACGATCTCGGCGGCCGATGCGTCGATCAGCTGGTAGTCGAAGGCCTTGAGGCGGATGCGGATCTTCTGTTTGGTGGCAGCCATGGACACCGCTCCTTATTCGATGATCTTGGCCACGACGCCGGCGCCGACGGTGCGGCCGCCTT
>NZ_MKSS01000312.1:0-7613 GCF_001897365.1 Hydrogenophaga sp. 70-12 | reverse complement strand
TTCGGGCCGTCGCCTTCTGCCAAAACACCAGCCAACAAATCGGGGTGAGCGAAGCTGATCTCCGACGACAAGAGCGCCGGGTTGGAGACAAACTGCAAGAGGCGTGCGACAGAGCGCCCTAGGCTGCGAAACGCCTGCTTGCTGCGCGTGTTGAGCGCCGTAGCAGCTTCACGAGACACCTCAAATTTCATGAGCTTGTAGAGCTCACTTTGCATGGGGGCCATTGGAAGCGGCACCATCACCCGATCCACAGGTGGCAAGCCAAGTTCAGTCTTGTTGGTTCGCACGTACACGGGCTTGATGAGCTCAATCACCGTGTCCCTGTTGCTTGGAATTTCCGGATAGAGGAATGCAAACTGAGGGATCAAATCCTCAGCATCCTGGGGCATGGGCGTTCCTGACATGATCAATTTGCCAACAGGTAAGTGAGCAAGGCCCAGAGCGGCTCGCGCTGTCTGCCTTCCGACACCGCTCTTGATGCGGTGGCTTTCATCCAGGAAGACGTGCGTCTTACGTTGCGCTACGTGGGCTGCAACCAGATCAGAGACACGAGCGAGCTGCTGATACGTGATTAGCAGCCATCGCGGATCATCGCCAAGCAGCTTGGCAATCCTTTCCTTACCACCCCGCAGTCGAGTGAACTGCGTTTGAAGATGAGGCATGCAGTCTTTGATCTGCTCGTCCCAAGCGGCAAAGGCGTTCTTCGGCGCGATGACCAGCAGCCGCTCGTCGTCATTGGCCCGATAGAAGAAGGTTGCAAGTGCCTCGGTCGTTTTACCAGCGCCTGGAACCGAGAACGTAGCACCTGCTGGCAGTGCTGCAATGCGGCTGACGTTGCGAGCTTGCTTCTCGGTGAGGTTGCGAGCAAATCCCAGCTCTTGAAGCTTGGCGCGTAGTTGCTGCTCTGCGATTGCCCGTGCTTGCATTGCAAGCTGATAGCCGTCCGTGGCGCGACGCGATTGCCGCAGTAGATCGGCAGCTTTGGGGCTTATGCCTAGAGTGCTACCTGGGAGCAGCCTGTATCCGGCACAGATCTCGCCAAAGCGGTTGCGCGAGGCAATGAAATTCCACCACGGCAGCGAGATCGTGAGCGCGGCTTCTTGCTTTGCGTCCTCGGTCGAATCGAGGATCAGGCGTTTAATGACATCGAACCATGGAGCCGACTCGTCGGGGGCGGCCCAACTCAACACAGCTCGTCGATCAACGTCTCGATAATCAACGCTTAGCATGCTGTTCCACGTAGGCTCGAATCTTTTCGGACTGAGCTTGAATGGCTTCGAGCTGCTTGATCACACCATTGAGCTTTGACTCGGGGCGCAAACCCTCCTTCACGGCTGCGGCAAGAGCAGCCTGGGCCTTCGCGCAGCAATCAAGAAGATAGTTCGCGCTCTTGGCGTCCTTTTGAAGCTGCCGTTGGCTCTCAATGACCTCGACAATGATCTTGCGCGCGGCATCGACGTTCTCAGGCTTTTGAATCTCCTGTGCCAGCGGCAAGTCCCTGGGGTCTTCGCCTGCAGCCGGCGGGACACCGCCAAAGAAATCTGTCAGCGCATCATCAGCGGGCTTGGCAGCTTCAACTTTGAAGGCTTCAAGCAGCTTGGCACGAACTTCGTCAATGCTATCGAGCACAGCAGGAATTGCTTCGTACAGACGGCTTCCGGCTTCCTCAGGCTTGTCGATCAAGATGAAGGCGGCCTCCTTGAAGACCTGCTGCTTTCCCACGCTGGAAATTTTTCCCCGAGCAGCCACGATCTTCTTGAAAGCAAATTCGGAGTCCGACACCATCGACCAGTGATTGGGCTTGGCGCGGGACTTCAAGAACTCCTCGGCATAGGCGCGCATGTCAAAGAGCAGGTCGACCTCGGACTCTTTCATGTCGTAGAGCTCAGCCAACTCCTTGTTGGAAAAGTTGTCGCGCTTCTGCTTGGCCAGCATCATGTTGGCCTGGGCATCCCAGCTGTAATCCGCGCGAATGTCCCTGGTGATTTGTAGCCTGGCTTCGAGTCGATCAATCTCTTTCTCTTCGCAGTGGGGAAGCACTGCAATGTCGATGTGCTGGAAGTGCTTGTAGGTGCCAGGCTCTTTGTGCAAGAGCTCGCGCCAGGTCGCCAGGCGTCGATTGCCATTGACAACAAAGCCGTTCTCATCGAGCAGGATCGGGTTGACCTGCTGATTGGTCGTGTCGTTAAAGTAGCCAGCCAGGTCGGCTTGTTTTGCCAGTTGCAGCAGCAAGTTGTGCTGCGCTTCCTGGGCATCCCAGAGCTCTGGGTCTCCGCTGAAAAGATCAGCACGTGCTTTGGGGTTCTTGGCGAGGTGCTCGGACTGCAAAGACGCGGTTCGACCGTTCACCAAACGGTACTTAGGCAGATCAATGGGAACGCGAATGATCGGAATGTCGATGGTCTTGCCTTGGAACACCACACGCTCCGTCGCACCAAGCGGGTTGGCCAGCAACTTGGTGAACTCTTCGGTGCGTTTGGGCTTGGGCCAGCCAAAGCGCGAGCTTGTTGCCATCTGGGAATTCTGGTTATCGGTCATGCTCACTCCAAGGCGTAGACAAGGGTCGGGACGTGGTAAGCCTTCTTAAAAATTTCCAGCTCACGTTCAAGGCGTTTGGCTTGTGCGATGTTCTTGCCAATGGCTTTCGCGACCTCTTGGGAGGGCACAACGATGGCAGCACTGCTGATCGCGTTGTCGAAGTACAGAACTTGCAGCTTGATGATGTCTGCATAGATCCGGGCCACATTGCCCGTTTGCAAACACAGCCCCACGTTGTCTTTGCTGGACGTGATGGTCATGTCCGAGTCTTTCGAGACTTGAACCTCACCCGACCAGCCCATGGACTTCATCGTAATCAAAAAGGCATCACGAATCTTGGTGGCGGCCCCCTCTGCCGGCTTGATCGTGATGGCAGCAATGGCTGCCTCAATGTCTTTTTGATGGCTCTTGGGGACTGACTTATCCCCAGCACAGTGGCTGTACTTGTAGAACTTCACTCTTCCTCCCGAGTTTTGTACCCCTCCGGGGCCCGCGACAGGCTACTTCTGGTGTGATCAAACACGGGCTTGTTGTGCGGGCGATAGCGGATCGTGCCATCGAGGGTTTCTTGCAATCGTTTAAAGCCTGTCTTGGCGTAGCTGGCGTTGAGTTCGCAACCCCAAAAACGACGGGCATGCAAAGCTGCTGCTACGCCCGCAGAGGCAACGCCTGCAAACGGATCAAACACCAAGTCCCCCGGGTTGGTGAGTGAGAGCACCAGCCGCTCGATAAGGCCCACGGGGAATTGGCAAGGGTGATTTGTCTTTTCAACGTGGTTGCCCTTGACGTTGGGGATGTTCCAAACGTCTTCGGGGTTCTTGCCCAGCGGATTGCCTGAGAACTCGCCCTGGTTGGGGCCCTTGAAGTGCTTTTTGCCGGGGTATTTGGCAGGCACCCGAACGATGTCCAGATTGAAGGTGTACTTGTCTTTGTTGGTCTTGGTCTTGGTGTACCAGAGCACAACCTCGTAGCGGCCCGAGAAGCGCTTCTGAGCATGCAGGCCATGGCCAAAGTGCCATACCACGCGATTGCGTAGTTGCAATTCGTGGCGCTTAAAGATCGGAGCGAACTCGATGTCCAGTGGCCATATCTGGTTGTCATCGACATAGGTGCCCACCTGCCAGCACAAGGAGCCGCCCGGTTTGAGCCGAGGGACCAGCTCATCAATGAGCTGCTCTTGCCACTCCAAATAGCTGTCGAGTGCTCGCCGAGTCTCGTACTCCTTCCCGATGTTGTAAGGGGGGGAGGACACAATCAGATCAAAGAGCGGTTCATTGGGAAGCTGCTTGAGAAGCCCTTCGAGCTTGCCTTGCCACAGGGCGTAGTCATGCGTCAGCAGCTCGGAGGCATCCTGAGACTTGCTGGCTTTCAAGTGGTGTGCTGTTGAAGCGAGCTTCAACAGGTCAAATTCGTTCAGTTTCACTGGAATCGGGCTGAGCATTGGTGTTCTTGTAGATGCCCACAGGCTCATGGGGTGAGCTTGTGTTTGGGCGCTGCTCGATCAGGTGTATGGGCCTTGGCCGCAGGACGATGTGCCCTGTTTGAGTTCGAACAGTAATTGGCCAACAACACTTCAAGCATGTTCACCATGCTGCGATGCTCGGCATCGGCCACGGCCTTCAAAGTAGCCTTGAAGGACGGTGCGACCCGAAGGTTCAGTGTGTCGGTTTTTACTTCATCGAACGTCATGACTTGCCCCGCGACTGTCTGTGCAATTGCGTTAGTGTAAGCAAGTCCATGGACCCCGGATGGAGGGGCCCACTTAGGGGGCTAGGTAGCTCAGGCTCGAGACCTCCAGTTGCGGCGGGGAGGAAATGGTCGTTGACAGCATGCCAACCCGGGCCGGAGAGCGATACGGCTGCAGCATCTCGTAAAGCAGCCGGTGAAGTTGGCGCTTTGCGTTCGTGCCCAATGGCCGCTTGACGACGGACAGTGTGATTACGTCCGGCGGAAACCTGGGACAGCAAGCGCTGCACAGCAGCCACTTACCACCCTCAAACCCTCATCGCCCCCCAAGTCGTCGTCTTCGCAAACGCCGCAAACTCCCGCTTCGTCGCCCCCACCTTGCTCTTGCGGCTCCAGGTCTCACCCGTGGGCAGCTGATAGGTCACCCCGATCTCCGGCGCATTGCCCTCGCTGTCCAGATCGCCGCGCTCTTTGGCCCGTCGGGGGCTGGTGAAGCCCGCGCCTTCCGCCAGCTCGGCCAGCGTCTCCTCCGCCTCGTGGGACTTCATCATCTTGATGAGGTGGATGACGGCGTCCTTCTTCGTCTTGCCCATGTGCGTGAGCTTGTCCGACAGGAAGTTGAGCGTGGATTCGAATTCCTTCGTCGCCTGTTCTTCGGCCTGTTTCATCAACCGCTCCGCGAATTCGCGGAGTTCGGTCGAGCTCATTTTGGTGGTGTCTTTGGCGGGATGGGTCACCAGAGGTTCTCCTAGGGCAAGGTGTAGGTGAGGCGGGCCATGCGCGCACGGACCAGCGGCACAGGCGCTTGTGGCATGGGCGGTAGATAGGCAATGGCCGTGCCACAGGGGCATGGTTGCCGGGCCGAATGCCGGCTGGGGTGGCGAGCTGGCGAGAGTCTAGTCCCTCGGCCGCATTGGGCCTGGAGGGCACCCCAGGCATTGGGAGAGCCCGGGTACCGGTCCCTCAGACCGGGCGCAGGGCCTGGCTGTGGGCGGGCACGTGTTCCAGCGCGATGCCATCCCCCGCCCGCACCTCCCCCGACTCCAGCACCACACCCATCACCCCAGCCTTGCGCACCAGCTCGCCTTGTTCGGTGCGGTTCAGCACGGCGGCCAGCAAGCCGGGCATGAAACGCTCGATCTGCGAACACGGGTTGCGCAGGCCGGTGATCCTCACCAGCGCCCGCGGCCCGATGCGCAGCACGGCGCCTTCGCTCAAACCCAGCAGGTCCAGGCCGGCCGTGGTGATGTTCTCGCCCATCTGCCCTGGCCGCACCCGCAGGCCCTGGACGGCCAGTTCGTCGAGCAATTCGCTGTGCAGCAGATGCACCTGCCGCAGGTTGGGCTGGCTCGGGTCGCGCGCCACGCGCGAGCGGTGCTTCACGGTGACGCCGCAGTGTGCGTCACCCATCACCCCCTGGCCGGCGATGAGCGTGATGGCCGACGCGGTGTCTTTGGAAAACGCGTGAACGCTGAGTGCGTGCACGGCGATGACGTGGGCGGGCATAGAGGTCGCAGCGCCATGGCTTGTCATGAGACTGTCTTTCGCTGCAGAGGTGGGTCAGTGGAGGGACGCCGTGGTCGCCACCGACCACGCCAACAGCACCTGCGCCACAAAGTACGTCGGCCACCCCCACAAGTGATTCACCGGCGACGCCCGCACGAAGCGCTCCCGTGCCACCGCGATGTCGGAGATGGCGAACAGCACCGCCCCCCCCAGCACGATCCAGCGGCCAGTGGCGACCGCATGCCCCACCGCCGCGACGCACATGGACAGGATCACCACCACGTAAACCAGCACCGGCGCCTTGAACCTTGCCGGCGTGTGCGGCAACAGCCAGCGCAACACCACGAAGCCGGCGGCGCAGGCCGCGACCAGCGCCACCGCCATGGCTGGCCCATTCAGCGGGCCGCTCACAAAGGCCGTGGCGTACAGCCCGTGCGACAGCAGGAAAGCCACCAGCCCGGCCATGAAAGCGGCCGAGCGTTTCCCCAATAGCAGCGCGTCCCCCAGCCATCCGAGCACCAGCGCGCCCAGCACCCATTGCCCGTAGCGCGATTGCATTGCGCCCAAAACAATGGCGAGCCACACGAAGCAGGTGCTGGCGCCGAGCTTGGTGAAGGCGCGGGCCAGCGGCCACTGCAGCCGGTCCACCACCAGCAGGGCGATCACGAACAGCAGGCAGGCGGCGGTCAGGGCAACGGGCGGGGTCATCATCGGGCGTGGGTGGGCAGGCCAGGGACGGCCCAAGCTTAGCCGCCGGCACCGCGCGAGGATGGAGCCCCCGCGCGTGGCTTCGGCAATCAGCGCATGGCTTTTGACATCGGCAGCCCCTGCAAGCCAAAAGCCCGAACGGCGGGCCCTGTCGGCAGGAAGCCGTTGCGGCGGTAGAAAGCCTCTGCGGTTCGGGTGCTTTCCAGGCGAAGCGTCGACAGGCCTTGCGCCATGGCGTGCCGTTCGAGGGCTTGCAACAGTGCCTTGCCGAGGCCCGTGAAACGCGCCTCTGGCGTCACGTAGCAAAGTAGGACCTGGTCGCCGCGCGACATGCCGAATCCCTGAGTCGCGCCATCCCGGTCGCCCACGATGCAATGGGCTTCGGTGTCCTGCAGCCAGGTTTCAACGCTCGCCACCGTCTTGTTGCGCAGCCAAGCCTCCATCAACCCGGCGTCGCCGTGGTGGTCGTCCATGCAGCATTCGGTGATGGACCGCCGGATCACCGTGCAGATGGTGGTGGCGTCGCCGGTCTGGGCGGAGCGGATATGGATGGTCATGGGGCGGTGGAAGGACACACAGAGCGGATCCACCGGATGATGGCACCAGGCCCACCCGCATGACAGCGACCGTATCTGGCCGCGCGCTCAGCCCTGCGGCCGCCGCACGATGCGGATCGGCTGTGCCACCACCGGCCGCCCCAGCGCGCCCGACAGCTGGCGCCCCTGCGGGTCCGCCAGGGCAGCGAGCCTGAGCTCGCGCAGGCGCTGCGCGGAGACCCCGGGTTGCGCTTCGTCGAGCAGGGCCTGGAGGTGGCGGTGGCCGCGCCGGTTGGTCTCGCCATAGCCCTTCACCAGGTTGCCGGCCAGGGCGATCTCCAGCGCCGCCGCCGGGTCGGGCAGCAGGCGCTCGATGGCGTCGAGCCAGCGCCGGATCGCGGCCTGTTCCTCGGCGTAACGGAAGCCGCGCCGGCGCAGGACCTTGAACGAGCGCAGCGCGCACAGCACCAGGAAGCCGCGCAGCGTGTCGGTGCGCACCAGCAGGCCGCGGTGCCACGAGCGGCCTTCGGTGGCCTTCAGCAGCGCACGGGCCAGCGCGGGCGGCAGCAGCGAGGCGATCTCGTCGATGCCGGGTTTCAGGTACTCGGTGGTGCGCAGGGCGTCGCCGGTTTTGACGCC
>NZ_MKSS01000311.1:0-1269 GCF_001897365.1 Hydrogenophaga sp. 70-12 | reverse complement strand
TGCTCGGCCAGGGCATCGTGCTGAAAGACAGCGCCGCGGGCACCACCTGGGAGCGCGCCTGATGAGCGCCGTGCTGACCGTGCCCGAGCCCGCGTATTGGCAGGACGCCTGCAAGCACCTGATGAAGCGCGACCGCGTGATGAAGAAGCTCATCCCGCGCCACCCCGACGTGTGCCTGCAGTCGCGCGGCGATGCCTTCGTCACGCTGGCGCGCAGCATCGTGGGCCAGCAGATTTCGGTGAAGGCCGCCCAGTCGGTATGGGACCGCTTCGAATCGCTCACCCGCAAGATGACGCCCGCGCAGGTGCTCAAGCTCAAGGTGGACGACATGCGAGCCGCCGGCCTGTCGGTGCGCAAGGTCGAGTACCTGGTGGATCTGGCGCTGCATTTCTCGGACAAGCGCGTGCGCGTGAACGAGTGGCCGCACATGGACGACGAGGCCATCATCGCGGAGCTGGTGGCCATCCGCGGCATCGGCCGCTGGACGGCCGAGATGTTCCTCATCTTCCACCTCATGAGGCCCAACGTGCTACCGCTGGACGACATCGGCTTGCAGAACGGCATCAGTCAGGCCTATTTTTCGGGTGAGCCCGTCAGCCGCAGCGAGATCCGCGAGGTGGCCGGCTCCTGGGCCCCGTTCTGCAGCGTGGCCACTTGGTATATTTGGCGGTCGCTCGATCCGCTCCCCGTGAGCTATTGAGCCGCCTGAGCAAAGGAGCCTATCTTGGCCAAAAAGAATTTTCTCGACTTCGAGCAACCGATCGCGGAACTCGAATCCAAGATCGAGGAACTGCGCTACGTCCAGACCGAATCGGCGGTCGACATCTCCGAAGAGATCGACAAGCTGGCGTCCAAGAGCCTGCAGCTCACCAAGGACATCTACAGCAACCTCTCACCCTGGCAGATCACCAAGATCGCGCGCCACGCCGACCGGCCCTACACGCTGGACTACGTGCGCGAAATCTTCACGCACTTCGTCGAGCTGCACGGCGACCGCCACTTCTCCGACGACCTGTCCATCGTCGGCGGCATGGCGCGCTTCAATGGCCAGCCCTGCGTGGTCATCGGCCACCAGAAAGGCCGTGACACGAAGGAGCGCGGCCTGCGCAACTTCGGCATGACCAAGCCCGAGGGCTACCGCAAGGCGCTGCGGCTCATGAAGCTGGCCGAGAAGTTCAAGCTGCCAGTGTTCACCTTCGTCGACACGCCGGGCGCCTATCCGGGCATCGACGCCGAAGAGCGTGGCCAGTCCGAGGCCATCGGTCGCAA
>NZ_MKSS01000310.1:0-8551 GCF_001897365.1 Hydrogenophaga sp. 70-12 | reverse complement strand
GGTGCACGCGGTCGAGAACCCGCAGGGCACGGTGCACATCGCCATGGTCGGCAAGTACGTCGACCTGTCCGACAGCTACAAATCGCTCAACGAGGCCCTGCGCCACGCCGGCCTGAAGAACCAGGCCAAGGTGGCCATCGAGTACGTCGACTCCGAAACCATCGCACCGGCCAACGTGGCCCAGGTGCTGGGTCGCTTCGACGCCGTGCTGGTGCCCGGCGGCTTCGGCAAGCGCGGCATCGAGGGCAAGATCTGCGCGGCGCGCTTCGCCCGCGAGCAGAAGGTGCCCTACCTGGGCATCTGCCTGGGCATGCAGGTGGCCACCATCGAATACGCGCGCCACGTGGCCGGCCTGAAGGACGCCAACAGCACCGAGTTCGAGCCCAGCACGCCGCACCCCGTCATCGCCCTCATCACCGAGTGGAAGGACGCCGACGGCAGCATCCAGCAGCGCGACGCCAATTCCGACCTCGGCGGCACCATGCGCCTGGGGGCGCAAAGCTCCGACGTGGCCAAGGGCACGCTGGCGCACAGCATCTACGGCGACGTGGTGACCGAACGCCACCGCCACCGCTACGAGGCCAACGTGAACTACCTCGACCGGCTGCGCCAGGCCGGGCTGGTGATCTCCGCGCTGACCCAGCGCGAGCACCTGACCGAGATCGTGGAGCTGCCGCAGGCCGTGCACCCCTGGTTCATGGGCGTGCAATTCCACCCCGAGTTCAAGTCCACGCCCTGGGCCGGCCACCCGCTGTTCAACGCCTACATCAAGGCGGCGCTGACCCACCAGGCGCAGCGCCGGCCCGCCCGGGCCGTGGCCTGAGACCCCGACGGAGAGCCCCACGATGAAGCTCTGCGGTTTCGACGTCGGCCTGGACAAGCCCTTCTTCCTCATCGCCGGCCCCTGCGTCATCGAGTCCGAGCAGCTGCAGATGGACGTGGCCGGGCGGCTGAAGGAGATCACCGGCTCGCTGGGCATCCCCTTCATCTTCAAGAGCAGCTTCGACAAGGCCAACCGCAGCAGCGGCAAGAGCTTCCGCGGCCCCGGCCGCGAGGCTGGCCTGGCGGTGCTGGCCAAGGTCAAGGCGCAGCTCGGCGTGCCCGTCATCACCGACGTGCACAGCGAGGACGACATCGCCCCCGCCGCCGCCGTGTGCGACGTGCTGCAGACGCCGGCCTTCCTGTGCCGCCAGACCGACTTCATCCGCGCCGTGGCGCAGAGCGGGCGGCCGGTGAACATCAAGAAGGGCCAGTTCCTCGCGCCGCACGACATGAAGAACGTGATCGACAAAGCCCGCGACGCGGCCCGCGACGCTGGCCTGCCCGAGGACAGCTTCCTCGCCTGCGAGCGCGGCGCGAGCTTCGGCTACAACAACCTCGTCTCCGACATGCGGGCCCTGGCCATCATGCGCGAGACCGGCGCGCCGGTGGTGTTCGACGCCACCCACAGCGTGCAGCTGCCCGGCGGACAAGGCACCAGCTCGGGCGGCCAGCGCGAGTTCGTGCCCGTGCTGGCGCGCGCCGCGGTGGCGGTCGGCGTGTCCGGCCTGTTCATGGAAACCCACCCCGACCCGGCCAAGGCCTTGAGCGACGGCCCGAACGCCGTGCCGCTCAAGCACATGCCCGCGCTGCTCGAAACGCTGCTCGCGCTCGACGCCGTGACCAAGAAGAACGGCTACCTCGAAGACCGCTTCAACGCCTGAGCCGCGCCCTGTTTTCTTTGACTTTCCGAACCAGAGGACCCTTGATTCATGAGTGCCATCGTTGACATCGTCGGCCGCGAAGTGCTGGACAGCCGCGGCAACCCCACCGTCGAGTGCGACGTGCTGCTGGAGAGCGGCGTCATGGGCCGCGCGGCCGTGCCTTCGGGCGCGTCCACCGGCTCGCGCGAGGCCATCGAGCTGCGCGACGGCGACAAGAGCCGCTACCTGGGCAAGGGCGTGCTCAAGGCGGTGGAGCACATCAACACCGAGATCAGCGAGGCCGTTCTGGGCCTGGACGCCTCCGAGCAGGCCTTCCTGGACAAGACCCTGATCGACCTGGATGGCACCGAGAACAAGAGCCGCCTGGGCGCCAACGCCATGCTGGCCGTCTCCATGGCCGTGGCCCGTGCCGCCGCCGAGGAAGCCGGCCTGCCCCTGTACCGCTACTTCGGCGGCATGAGCGCGGTGCAGATGCCCGTGCCCATGATGAACGTCATCAACGGCGGCGCGCACGCCAACAACAACCTCGACCTGCAGGAGCTGATGATCATCCCCGTGGGCGCGCCGAACTTCCGCGAGGCCCTGCGCTGGGGCGCCGAGGTGTTCCACGCGCTCAAGAAAATCCTGCACGACAAGGGCATGAGCGTGGCGGTGGGCGACGAAGGCGGCTTCGCGCCGAACGTCGAGAGCCACGAGGCCGCGCTGCAGCTGCTGATGGACGCCATTTCGGCCGCCGGCTACACCCCGGGCGACCAGATCGCGCTGGGCCTGGACTGCGCCGCGAGCGAGTTCTACAAGGACGGCAAGTACGCGCTGGACGGCGAGGGCCTGCAGCTCAGCGCCGAAGAGTGGACCAACATGCTGGCCACCTGGTGCGACAAGTACCCCATCGTCAGCATCGAAGACGGCATGGCCGAGGGCGACTGGGACGGCTGGAAGGTCCTCACCGAGCGCCTGGGCCAGCAGGTGCAGCTGGTGGGCGACGACCTGTTCGTCACCAACACCAAGATCCTGAAGGAAGGCATCGACAAGGACATCGCCAACTCGATCCTGATCAAGATCAACCAGATCGGCACGCTGACCGAAACCTTCGCCGCCATCGAGATGGCCAAGCGCGCGGGCTACACCGCCGTCATCAGCCACCGCAGCGGCGAGACCGAGGACAACACCATCGCCGACATCGCCGTGGGCACCAACGCCGGCCAGATCAAGACCGGCTCGCTCTCGCGCTCGGACCGCATGGCCAAGTACAACCAGCTGCTGCGCATCGAGGAAGACCTCGGCGAGGTGGCCGTGTACCCGGGCCGCGCCGCCTTCTACAACCTCCGATGAAAACAACCGTGCGACGCATGAAATGCCCGGACCAGGGGGTGCCGCGGAACCGGCTTTGCCGGGCCGCAGGCGCCGCCCCCTTGAGGGGGTCGCACGAAGTGCGGCGGGGGTGAGACCAGTATGGCCAACCGCCTGATCCCCGGCCTGCTGGTCGCGCTGCTGCTGGTGCTGCACGCGCAGCTCTGGTTCGGCCGGGGCAGCGTGCCGCAGGTGGCGCAGCTGCGCCGCGACCTGGCCGCCCAGCTGGAGGCGAACGAGCTGGCGCGCCAGC
This sequence comes from Hydrogenophaga sp. 70-12, assembly GCF_001897365.1. NCBI lineage: Bacteria > Pseudomonadati > Pseudomonadota > Betaproteobacteria > Burkholderiales > Comamonadaceae > Hydrogenophaga > Hydrogenophaga sp. 70-12. The sequence goes on along the minus strand of NZ_MKSS01000310.1, from coordinate 5,245 downwards.
GCAACGCGCAGATCGCCAGCGAGTTGCGCGACCTCCAGGAAGGGCTGGAGATGGTCGAGGAACTGGCGCGCCAAGACCTCGGCATGGTCAAGCCCAACGAGGTTTTCGTGCAGATCGCGCGCTGATCCCCGCGGATCGGCGCCCTTCCCCTTCCCGTCCCATGCTCACCGTGGCGCTGCTCGGCGGGCCGCTCACCGGCAAGCGCACGCTGGCGCGCCAATTGCGCGAGGCCCTGGACGCGCGGGGCATCGCCGGGGTTGTGATCGCCGACGCCACCGCGCTGATGGCGGCGGCCCACAACGAGCTTCGTTTCAATGACCGCGGCCTCTGGCCCGAGGCCCTGGCCGCGCAGCGCCGCATCGGCCTGACGCTGCTGATGGGCCTGGACCTGCCCTGGGTGCCCGACGGCCGGTTCCGCGACGGCCCCGCCGTGCGCGAGGCCATCGACGCCCTGTTGCGCCGGGAGCTGCAAGGCGCGGGCATCGGCTTCCAGACGGTCTATGGCCAGGGCGCGCGGCGCCTGCAGGCCGCGCTGCGCGCCGTGGGGGCCGCCCTGGGCCGCGAACTGCTGCCCGACGACCCGCTGCTGCGCGAGGGTTCGGGCCGCTGGGCCTGCGAGGCCTGCAGCGACCCCGACTGCGAGCACCGCCTGTTCAGCGCCCTGCTCGCGCGCCGCGGCGGCTGAACCTCACTGCGGCCGGTCGGTCCCGGGCGGCTGCGCCAGCGGCTGCAGGAACACCTGCGCGGCATCCACCGGATCGAAGGTGTACTGCGCGCCGCAGAAATCGCAGTTGACCTCCACCTGGCCCTGCTCTTGCAGGATGGACTCGATCTCGTCGCGCCCCAGCGAACGCAGCATGCCGCCCACGCGCTCGCGCGAGCAGGTGCAGGCGAAGCGCGGCCCCGCGCCGGCCAGCAGCGGGTCGAAGCGGCGCAGGTTCTCTTCCCAGAACAGGCGGCGCAGGATGGTGTCGGCGTCCAGCCCCAGCAGCTCTTCGCGCTTGAGGCTGCTGGCCAGGATCGCGATGCGCTGGTAGTCCTCGTTGCGGCCGATCTGGTCCTCGTCGCGCTGCACCGACTGGCCGGCCAGGTTGGCCTCACCCTGCAGCGGCAGGCGCTGGATCAGCAGGCCGGCGGCCATCTTGTCGTTCGCCGCCAGCACCAGCTTGGTGTCGAGCTGCTCGCTCTGCAGCATGTAGTGCTCGATCACCTCGCTGAGCTTCTCGAGCTTCTCGTGGCGGTCGCCGAACAGCGGCACCACGCCCTGGTAGGGCTGCTGACCGGGCTGGCGGTCCTTGGGATCGAGGGTGATCGCGCAACGGCCCTGGTTGGTGGCGTTGACCATGTGCGACAGGGGCGCGTCGTCCGCCACCTCGCCGGCCACCGTGGCGGTGGCGCGCAGGCTCAGGTCGGGCTGCACCTCGGCCACGGCCAGCTTCACCGGGCCGTCGCCGTGGATCTGCATGACCAGGGCGCCGTTGAATTTGATGTTGGCCTGCATCAGCGTGGCCGCCGCCGTCATCTCGCCCAGCAGCTCGGTCACGGCCGCGGGGTAGCCGCCGGCTTGCGCGCGGCGCTGCAGGATCTCCTGCCAGGCGTCGGTGATGCGCACCAGCATGCCGCGCACCGGCAGGCCCTCGAACACGAATTTGTGGAGCTCGGACACGGGGTTCCTTCGACCAAAGCGGCTCAGGTGGCGCTCAGCCGGTCTTTTTCAAGCCCTTGCGGTAGCGCTGGGCGTTCTCGACGTAGTGGGCCGCGCTGCGGCGCAGGCCCTCGATCTGCTCGGGCGTGAGCTGGCGCACCACCTTGGCGGGGCTGCCCAGGATCATGGAGCCGTCGGGAAACTCCTTGCCCTCGGTCACCAGGGCGCGCGCGCCCACCAGGCAGTTCTTGCCGATCTTCGCGCCATTGAGCACGGTGGCGCCGATGCCGATCAGCGACTCGTCGCCGATGGTGCAGCCGTGCAGCATCACCTGGTGGCCGATGGTCACGCGCTCGCCCACCACCAGCGGGAAGCCGACGTCGGCGTGCATCACGGTGCCGTCCTGCACATTGCTGCCCTGGCCGACGGTGATGGTCTCGGTGTCGCCGCGCAGCACCGCGCCGAACCAGACGCTGCTGTCTTCGTGCAGGTGCACGTTGCCCATGACCTGCGCGCTGTCCGCGACCCAGGCCGAATCGGCCAGGGTCGGTGCCACGCCATCGAGTTCGTACAAAGCCATGCGGCGGTCTCCTCGGGTGCTCGGGTGTCGAAACCTAGAATTGTAGGGATGCCCCCCACCGTACCCGCCGAGACGCCCGCCAGCCTGCGCGAGCAGGCCCTGGAAGCCCTGTGCACGGCCGATCCCACGGCCAAGGCGGCGGCCACGCACGCGCTGTGGGCCCGTTGGCGCGCCCTGGGCGGCGCCGACGAATCGGCCTGGGCCGCGCAGGCCGGCATGGCGCCCGACCCGGCGCGCCCGCTGCCTGGCCGGCCCGAGCGGCCCGAGCTGGTGCCACCCCAGGTCGTGGCCCAGCGCTCGCCCTTCACGCGCGAGGGGCTGGCCGCGCTGCTGCACGCCATCGCCCACATCGAGTTCAACGCCATCGACCTCGCGCTGGACGCGCTGTGGCGCTTCCCCGGCCTGCCGCTGGACTTCTACCGCCAGTGGTTGCAGGTGGCGCACGAGGAGGCCACGCACTTCGGCCTGCTGCGCGAGCTGCTGCTGACCCTGGGCCACGACTACGGCGACTTCCCCGCCCACAACGGCCTGTGGGAGATGTGCGTGAAGACCCAGCACGACCCGTTGGCGCGCATGGCCCTGGTGCCGCGCACCCTGGAGGCGCGCGGCCTGGACGCCACGCCGCTGATCCAGTCGCGCCTGCGCCAGGTGACGGCGCGCGAGGTGAAACAGGAGGCCCAGCGCGCGGTCGAGATACTGGACACCATCCTGCGCGACGAGATCGGCCACGTGGCGGTGGGCAATCGTTGGTACGGCTGGCTGTGCGCGCAACAGGGCATCGAGCCCCTGAGCCACTACCGCCGCCTGGCGCGCGAGCACGCGGCGCCGCGCCTGAGGCCGCCGTTCAACGACGCCGCCCGGCGGGCGGCGGGCTTCACCCAGGCCGAACTGGACGCCCTGCTCGGCCCCTGACGCCGGCGAACTGGGCAAACCCGGACAATCGGAGGGATGACTTCCGCTTCCCCCACCGCGTTCAGCGCCCTCCCCCTGTCCCCCGCCACCCTGGCCAACCTGGAGCAGCTGGGCTACACGGCCATGACGCCGATCCAGGCCGCCGCCTTGCCGCCGGCCCTGCTGGGCAAGGACCTCATCGCCCAGGCCAAGACCGGCAGCGGCAAGACGGCCGCCTTCGCCCTGGCGCTGCTGGCCAACCTGAACCCGCGCCGCTTCGCCGTGCAAACGCTGGTGCTGTGTCCCACGCGCGAGCTGGCCGACCAGGTGAGCACCGAGGTCCGCCGCCTTGCGCGTGCGGCGGACAACGTCAAGGTGGTGGTGCTCTGCGGCGGCGTGCCGCTGCGCGGGCAGCTGGCCTCGCTGGAGCACGGCGCGCACATCGTGGTGGGCACGCCGGGGCGGGTGATGGACCACCTGGAGCGCGGCAGTCTGCGGCTGGACGCGCTGAACACCCTGGTGCTCGACGAAGCCGACCGCATGCTCGACATGGGTTTCTTCGACGACATCGCCACCGTCGCCAAGCAGTGCCCCGCGGCCCGCCAGACCCTGCTGTTCTCCGCCACTTACCCCGAAGGCATCGCCCAGCTCAGCGCGCGCTTCATGCGCGAGCCCATCACCGTGAAGGTGGAGGCCCAACACGCGGGCGCGCAGATCGAGCAGCGCTGGTACGAGGTGAGCGAGACCCAGCGCCTGGACGCGGTGGGCCGCCTGCTCGCCCACTTCCGCCCCGCCAGCGCGCTGGCCTTCTGCAATACCAAGGCGCAGTGCCGAGACCTGGTGGCCGTGCTGCGGGCCCAGGGCGTCGGTGCGCTGGCGCTGTTCGGGGAGCTGGAGCAGCGCGAGCGCGACCAGGTGCTGGTGCGCTTCGCCAACGGCAGCTGCCGGGTGCTGGTGGCCACCGACGTGGCCGCGCGCGGCCTGGACATCGCCAGCCTGGGCGCCGTCATCAACGTGGACGTGACGCCCGATCCCGAGGTGCACATCCACCGCATCGGCCGCACCGGCCGGGCGGGCGAAAGTGGCCTGGCGCTGAACCTGGCCAGCCTGGACGAAATGGGCAGCGTGGGCCGCATCGAGCAGCTGCAGGGCCAGGCGTCGGCCTGGTTTCCCCTGAGCGAACTGGTGCCCACCGGCCAGGGCCCGCTGCTGCCGGCCATGGCCACCTTGCACATCCAGGGCGGCCGCAAGGAAAAGATCCGCCCCGGCGACGTGCTGGGCGCGCTCACGGCCGACCTGGGCTACACGCGCGAACAGGTCGGCAAGATCAACGTCAACGACTGGTCCACCTATGTCGCGGTGGAGCGTGGCATCGCGCAGCAGGTGGCCAGCCGGCTGAACGCCGGCCGCATCAAGGGCAAAGGCGTGAAGGTGCGGGTGCTGGAAGACTGAGTCCCATCGGGCGGGCACCGCGGTATCGGGCGTTGCCCGCCGATCAAACGGCAAGGGTTAACCCTTTGTCCGACGGGCTGGCACCGTGCGCCGTGACGCGTTGCGCAATGAGCGGGGCCACGACGCGCTCAACCTCTGCCCCGCTTGAGCCGATACGTTTGGTGACATAACATGCCGCAGGGGAGGAACGCCTTGCCATGCCGAGCAACCGCATCGAACTCGACGACTACCTGGGTCAGGCATTCCACCGCATGCCCGTCGCCATGATCGTGGTGAACCAGCGCGGCCAGATCACACGCCTCAATCAGCTCGCCGAGACCACCTTCGGCTACGAGGCCAGCGAGCTCATCGGCCAACCCGTCGAGGCCCTCATTCCCCAGCGCTTCCGCGCCGCCCACCCGCACTACCGCCAGGGCTTCCTGGCCGAGACCAGCGCGCGCCCCATGGGCCTGGGCCGCGACCTGAGCGGCCTGCGCAAAGACGGCAGCGAGTTCCCGGTGGAAATCGGCATCAACCCGGTGGAAACCGACGAGGGACCGATGATCCTGTCGGTGATCCTGGACCTGTCCGAACGCAAGCAGGCCGAGAAGCGCATCCAGGACGCGCTCACGCAGAAGGACCTGCTGCTGCGCGAGGTGCACCACCGCGTGAAGAACAACCTGCAGGTGATCCACAGC